>CAMAGQ010000027.1 GCA_945833895.1 uncultured bacterium | reverse complement strand
TCTCAAAATTTGGCATTTGCTAAACTCCATATTTCAATTACAATTATATCAGAAATAATTGAGAAGGGAAGAAATGGCAAATATTAAATTTGGAACAGACGGCTGGCGTGCTGTTGTGGGTAAGGATTTTAACGAAGAAAATGTTACATTGGTTACAAAAGCAATCGGGAAGTATGTTTTTGATAATTTCGGGATTTATAAACCGATAATTATAGGTTACGACCCTAGAAATATGGCAAAAGAATACTCTTTGATGTGCGGTGAAATCCTTGAGAAAATGGGTTTTAAGGTTTTGTACAGTGACAAAGTTATTCCGACACCTGTTCTTGCGTATAATGCTAAGCACCTTGATGCTTGTGCTATTATGTTTACAGCCTCTCACAATCCGCCAGAATACCTTGGGATGAAGTTTATTCCTGATTATGCAGGTCCTGCAACAAGTGAAATTACAGATGAATTGACTGCTAATCTTGGAAAATCTATTCCGCAATGTGTTAAAGGCAAGTTGATATATACTGATTTTTCGGCGGATTATTTCAAACATATTCGGACATTGATTGATTTCCAAAAGATTAAGGATTTTGCTCCGCGTATAATTTTTGACGGGCTTTATGCTGCAAGTATCGGATATTTTGACAAACTTCTCTCTGATAGGGGAATTGAGTACGACAGCATTCACATGTATCATGATACGAATTTCGGCGGCGGCATGCCTGAGCCGAAGCCTCAATATATGTCTGATATGATTGAATATGTAAAAACTCATGAAGGGTATGTCGGGTTTGCTAATGACGGGGATTCTGACAGGTTCGGCGTGGTTAATGAGTTTGGGGAATACGTCACCCCGAACGAAATTATCGGGATTTTGCTAATGCACTTGAAAAAGCATAAGAAAATGAACGGTTGTATCGTCAAAACTGTTGCGGGAAGTTTGATGTTGAACATTCTTGCCGAAAAACTCGGGGTTGAAGTCGTTGAAACGGCTGTTGGTTTTAAACACGTTGGTGAGGCTATGCGTAAGTTCAATCCGATTATCGGCGGTGAAGAATCAGGAGGTTTGAGTATTCAAGGACATATCCCTGAAAAAGATGGAATTTTGGCGAATTTGCTTGTGTTGGAGGCTATGGCTTATGAAAATAAAACGCTGGTTCAACTTCAAAACGAATTGCGCAAATTTGTCGGCTGTTCTTTTATAAACACCCGCGTTGATAAAAGGTTGGAAAGTGTTGATGAAGTTAAACCTGTTTTGGAAAAGTTCTCACAAATGGAAGAAGTCGCAGGAGTTAAAATTTCCAAAAAAGATTTCAAAGACGGAGTGAAACTTTATCTTGCTGACGGAAAAACTTGGATTTTGGTAAGACCTTCAGGTACGGAACCGTTGCTTAGAATTTATGTTGAAAGTGATATGCAGAATAAAATTGACGATATAATAAGTTTTGTAAAGGCATAATTTCGCATTTTAGCAAAAAATAATATTTAACTGTTTTGTATTGCGTGTTACGAATAACAACGAAAGGAAAAAACAATGGAAATCAGAAACAATACCCCAAGTTTTGGAATGGCTTTAAGAAAGCCTCAAGATATGGAACGTTTTACAGAGTATATTGTAGGTATTGGTCCAGCGTCATTAAAAAAAAGAGGTTTAGCAAGATTAGTTAAACAACAGG
The DNA here is from genome assembly GCA_945833895.1 of uncultured bacterium. Classification (GTDB taxonomy): domain Bacteria; phylum Cyanobacteriota; class Vampirovibrionia; order Gastranaerophilales; family Gastranaerophilaceae; genus Zag111. The sequence continues at coordinate 13,053 of CAMAGQ010000027.1, read as the reverse complement.
CTACTAATGCACATTTTGATTTGGAGTACAGACCGGGAGAAGGTGTTGCCGTAATTCCTAAATCAGTAGATACTGAAAAATATGGTTTCGTGGAAGAAGTTTTTGGTAAAGGTTCAAAATGTTCAGATGCAAGAGCACGTTATACTGCAATGTACACCGGCGAAGCTTATGATAAAGTTTATGAAGCTGCTTCAGCGGCAAAAAGAGCTTTAATGACTATTAAAAAAGGTTTTGCAACTATGAAAATGTTTGGAACTTTTTTGATTCGTCCAGAAATGATGCTCCCAACCTCAATGAGAGCTGCTTCTAGAAGGGCAACGAATGATGCTATACTCCTTGAACAACAAATTGCAAAAGATGCCAAGGCTCTTGCTAAAAAACAAAAACTTGAAGCAGAAATTGGAGCAATGTTTGAACCAAAAGTTTCTGAAACAAAATAAATTTTAAAAAGATTGGCTGAATGACCAATCTTTTTTTACTTCAAAAAGTTCTTGTTAACAAAACTAAACAAACATGGAAAAATACGGTTGACAGTGAGTTTTGTTTATCATAAGATGACTATGCTGAAGTATAATGTGAAGAATATATCAAATATTTTTCAGATAGCATAATTCAAGCACCAACAGGGTTTGACCCTTGTTGAAAGTAGTACACAGAAAAAGAAAAAGGAATGCAAATGGCAAGTAGCACTAAGAAAAACAGAATCAGAGTTTGTTTAAAGGCTTATGACCACAAACTAATTGATGTATCTGCCGGTAAAATTGTTGAATCGGCAAAAAGAACAGACGCTAAAGTAGCTGGCCCTATTCCTTTACCTACAAAAAGACGTATATATTGCGTATTACGTTCACCACACAAAGATAAAAAATCTCGTGAACATTTCGAAATGAGAACACATAAACGTATTATTGATATATACGAATCAACTCAACAGACAATGGAAGAGTTGCGTAGATTAGATTTACCGGCAGGTGTGGATATCGAAGTAAAAAGTTGCTAAGATTCCTGTCAATTGAAAATTGAATAAGCATTATGCATAATAATGTGATCTACTATCCGTCCGACGAGGCGGAGGAGGTGAAAGTCCTCCCAAAGGTAAAGAACAGTAAGCAAAAGTAGCGCTCGCAAGAGAAAATGCAGACTCGAATACGGCATCCCGTAAAGGTATGACTAAATCCGAGCGAGCAAGAAAGGTAGAATATGACACTAGGTGTAATTGGAAAAAAAGTAGGAATGACTCAAATCTTCGACGAACAAGGTTTGGCTATCCCTGTAACAGTTATCAAAGTTGACGAAACTGTAGTTACTCAGGTAAAAACAGTTGAAACTGACGGCTATAACGCTATTCAGGTAGGTACAATTGCAGCAAAAGAAAAACATTTGACTAAAGCTCAATTGGGTCATTTTAAGAAAAATAACTTATCTAACTACAGACATCTTCAGGAATTCAGAGTTGAAAACCCTCAAGACTACAAAGTAGGCGATAAGGTTGAACTTTCAGTATTAGAAAATATTGAAAAAGTTGACGTAACAGGTAAATCAATAGGTAAAGGCTTCCAAGGTACAGTAAAAAGACACAACTTCGGAAGAGGACCTATGGCTCACGGTTCTAAAAACCACAGAGAACCTGGTTCAATCGGTGCAGGTACAACTCCTAGCCGTGTTATCAAAGGCAAAAGAATGGCTGGTAACATGGGTAACGAAAGAGTTACAATTACTAAACTTAAATTAGTTAAAGTTGATTCAGCAAACGGTTTAGTTTTAGTAAAAGGTTCAGTACCTGGATGCGAAGGAAGATTGGTAACAATCGTTCCAACCAGAACTAAATGGAACTAGGCTGCGTAAGCAGAACGAATATTTAAAATCGTCATTGTGAATTTGGCAAAAGCGAAATGAACAGGCGGGGAAACAATCGACAAGGAAAAGTCATAAAAACCGGCTGGTCTTGCCAGATAAAGCAACAGCAAGCGGTAAGCAGTCTTAAACGGAAGATATAATTAAATAAAGGAAAATCAAAATGTCAAAAGAAATATTAAGTACAAACGGAGAAAAATTAGGTGAAATTACACTTGAGAAAAACGTTTTCGGTGTAGAACCTAATCTTCATGTAATGCACTTAGCATTAAGAAGACAATTAAATAATGCACGTCAAGGTTCTGCATCTTGTAAAACAAGAGCAGAAGTTGCAGGCGGCGGCAGAAAACCTTGGAAACAAAAAGGTACAGGTAGAGCAAGAGCAGGTTCTCTTCGTTCTCCATTATTCGCAGGCGGCGGCGTAATCTTTGGACCAAAACCAAGAAGTTTCGCTTTCAAAATGCCTCAAAAAGCAAGACAATTAGCTTTGAAATCTGCTTTGTCTGCAAAAGAATCTCAACTTGTTATCGTTAAGGATTTCTCAACAATTTCTGAACCGAAAACTAAGTTGATGGTAAGTGCATTAAAATCATTAAACGTAAACGGCAAAGTTTTAATCGTTGCTGATACAAAGGCAGAAGAAAATAAAAACCTGGAATTATCTGCAAGAAATATTCCTAGCGTAAAACTTCTTTTACCTTCAAACTTAAATGTGAAAGATTTATTGGAGGCTGATTTTGTTGTTATGACTGAATCTGCTGTAAATGAAATAACTGAAAGGTTGCAATAATGAGTAAAGAAATAGCAAACACAGAAAAATTATATGACGTTATTAAAAAGTCATTAATTACAGAAAAATCAGTGGCAGCAACAGAAAATGCACAATATACTTTTGAAGTAAGAAAAGATGCAACAAAAATTGAAATTGCTAAAGCTGTTGAATTAGCTTTTCCTGGAAGAAAAGTTAAACAAGTAAGAACAGTTTATATGCCATCTCACGAAAAAAGAATGGGATATAAATTTGGTAGAACAGATTCAAGTAAGAAAGCCATCGTAACAATCGAAGGCGAACCATTAGAATTCATAGGAGTGTAGAAAATGGCTATTAGAAAAATTAATCCGACATCTCCGGGACAAAGAGGTATGACAAAAAGTGATTATCAAGAAATCACTACATCAACTCCTGAAAAATCTTTATTAAGATCATTGAAAAAAACAGCAGGAAGAAACAATACAGGTAGAATTACATGTCGTCACAAAGGCGGCGGTGTAAAAAAAGCATACCGTGTAATTGATTTCAAAAGAGATAAATTCGGTGTACCGGCAACTGTAAAAACTATCGAATACGATCCGAACAGAAACGTAAGAATTTCATTATGTTTCTACGCTGATGGTGAAAAGAGATACATCTTGACACCGGAAGGTTTGAACGTAGGCGATACAATTATCAGCGGTCCGGAAGCACCTGTTCAAACTGGTAACGCATTGCCGTTAGAATTGATTCCGTTAGGTTCAATTGTTCACAACATTGAATTACTTCCGGGACGTGGTGGTGTAATGGTTAGATCAGCAGGTAATTCCGCTCAGGTTATGGCTAAAGAAGGTAACTATGTAACAATCAAACTTCCTTCAGGCGAAATGAGAATGGTAAGAAAAGAATGTATGGCTACTATAGGTACTCTAGGTAACTCAGAATTCAAAAACTTATCAATCGGTAAAGCCGGAAGAAAACGTTATATGGGTATCAGACCTACCGTCCGCGGTGTTACAATGAACCCTTGCGATCACCCACACGGTGGTGGTGAAGGTAAAACCGGTCCTGGTGGACATCCTAAGACTCCTTGGGGTAAACCGGCACTTGGTTACAAGACCCGTAAAAAAGGTAAATCTTCTGATAAATTAATCGTTAGAAGAAGAAAAAAATAAGATAAGTTTTAGTTGAGTTTGCCGGTTAGTGCAAACAAGCCGGCAGACAAAACTAAATATAACAAATATACTCAAAACAAATAAAAGGAGAAATAAATGGCACGTTCATTAAAAAAAGGTGCATACGTAGAAGAAGCTCTACAAAAGAAAATAGACAAGATGAATGCAAATTCAGAAAAGAAAGTTATTAAAACTTGGTCAAGAGCATCAATGATTGTACCGGATATGTTGAACCATACAATAGCTGTTCATAACGGAAAAACTCACGTACCTGTATATGTAACAGAACAAATGGTAGGACATAAGTTGGGCGAATTTGCACCTACAAGATTATTCAAAGGTCACGCCGGTGCAGATAAAGCAAAAAGAGGTTAGTACAAATAATCCAAAGTGATATTTATATTAAATAAAGGATAAAAAAATGGAAGCAAAAGCAAAACAAACAGACATAAAAATGACAGCAAGAAAACTTCGCAGAGTAATCAACGAAGTTAGAGGAAAGGCTGTTGTTGAGGCTCAAGATATGTTACGTTTTATGCCATACTTTGCAGCAAGAGTAGTTGAAAAGAACTTGAAGGCTGCAGTTGCAAACGCTCGTGAGCAATATGGTGTTGCTCCTGAATCATTAAAGATTTCACAAATCTTTGCTGATGAGAGTGTAACATACAAACGTGCAAGAACCAGAGCACAAGGTCGTATGTATTCAAGAATGAAACGTACATCACACCTTACATTAGTAGTTAGTGATACAACAAAATAGGAAAAAATAAAATGGGACAAAAAACACATCCAACCGGATTTAGAGTAGGAATAATTCAACCTTGGGTAAGCACATGGTTTGCTAAGGTTAAGGACTACGCAACATTCGTAGCAGAAGATGCAAAAATCAGAAAATTCATTAAAAAGAGATTATATGCTGCAGGCATATCAAGAATTTTGATTGCCAGAAAAGCACAAAATACAACAATCACAGTTGTAACTGCAAAACCTGGTATAGTTGTTGGCAGAGGCGGTCAGGGTATTGATGAACTTCGTCAGGAAGTTACAAAATACATTGGCAAACCGGTAATTATAAATGTTGTAGAAGTAGCAAGAATTGATGCAGATGCACAATTAGTTGCAGAATCAATTGCACAACAACTTGAAAAACGTATTGCATTCAGAAGAGCAATGAAACAAGCAATGCAACGTACAATGAGATCAGGCGTTCAAGGTATCAAAGTTATGGTATCAGGACGTTTGGGTGGTGCTGAAATCGCACGTTCTGAATGGGCAAAAGAAGGAAGAATTCCTCTTCAAACCCTAAGAGCTGATGTAGATTACGGTTTCACTGAAGCAGATACAATTATGGGTAAGATTGGTGTTAAAGTTTGGATTTTCAAAGGCAACTTAATGCCTGGCGAAATGGCAGACCAAAACATCAAACACAAAAACAGCAAGGACTCTTCAGAAAAATCTGGCAGACGTCCAAGACGTGGCAGAAATGTTGAAACAACAACAGATGCTAAGTAAGGTATAAAATAATAGGAGCAAAATATAATGTTACAGCCTAAAAAGACTAAATACCGCAAAATGATGAAAGGCAGAATGAAAGGTACTGAAACCAGAGGTACAAAACTTGAGTTCGGTCAATACGCTCTTCAAGCAGTAGAGCCAGGTTGGATTACCAGCCGTCAAATCGAGGCAGCACGTCGTGCAATGACTCGTGAAATCAAACGTGGCGGTAACGTTTGGATTAAAATATTCCCGGATAAACCGATTACTGCAAAACCTGCTGAAACTCGTATGGGTTCAGGTAAAGGTAACGTAGAATACTGGGTAGCGGTTGTTAAACCAAACAGATTGTTATTTGAACTTGATTATTTTGATAGAAGTGTTGCAGTTCACGCATTAGAATTAGCTGCACAAAAATTACCTATCAAAGTTAAGATAGTTGAACAACCAAGAGAACAAGCATAATATTTAGCACGTCTTTACAAGAGTATTTCTCGGGTCGAAAAGGCGGGTTAAACAAGATAAAGGAAAATGTAAAATGAAATTAAGTGAAATGCGCGAAAAATCAGTAGATGAGTTACAAAGTGCAATTATAGATTGGAAGAAACAATTACTTGATGCAAGATTGCAACTTTCAACGCACAAGTTAGAAAATACTGCAAGTATTTCTAAAACAAAGAAACTTATCGCTCAAGCAAAAACAATAATAACAGAAAAAGGGGTACAAAATGCCTAAGAAAGAAAAACAAGGAATTGTAGTTAGTAATAAAATGGACAAAACTGTAGTAGTAAAAGTTGCGTCTTACGAACCACATCCAAAATATAAGAAAATTATGGAATCAAACAAAAACTATAAAGCACACGATGCAGAAAATGTTTGTGATGAAGGTGATATAGTTAGAATCGTTGAATCTAAACCGCTTTCAGGCAGCAAACGCTGGACAGTTGCTGAAGTTGTTGAAAAAGCAAGATAGTTAGTTTGAAAAATCCCGTAAAACGGGTAAAAAGCAACATTACCACAGAGTAATGAGAGGCGAAAAGTAGTAATAAATACTAAAAGGAAAGAAAAATGATACAACAAGAAACAAGACTAGAAGTAGCAGATAACACAGGTGCAAAACAATTGTTATGTATCCGTGTTATGGGCAGCTCAAATAAGAAATTTGCAGCAGTAGGTGACGAGATTGTGGCTTCCGTAAAAGACGCAACTCCGAATATGGCTGTAAAAAAAGGTGAAGTTGTTCGTGCAGTTGTTGTAAGAACTAAAGCAGACATCAAACGTAATGACGGATCAGTTATCAGATTTGATGAAAACGCAGCAGTTATTATCAACAAAGATGGCAACCCTAGAGGAACACGTGTTTTCGGACCTGTAGCTCGTGAACTTAGAGATAAAGGTTATATGAAGATAGTTTCTCTTGCACCGGAAGTTATCTAGTTGCACAGCCTAATAAGGTAGCAACGGATATCCTGAACTAGCTTCAGGAACCCTGTATGAGGGGTACCATGTAATAGACCGATCATGGTCAGTCCATGAAGAAATACAAACCAGGAGAAAAAAATGACAAATAAAGGTAAGAAAAGTTTACATGTAAAGAAAACCGACAGAGTGGTTATCATTGCAGGTAAAGATAAAGGAAAAATCGGCAACATCAAGAAAGTTGACTTGGAAAAAGGCAAAGTAGTTGTTGAAGGTGCTAATATGGTAACAAAAGCACAAAAACCTCAACCGGCAGCCGGCATTCAGGGCGGACTAATCAAATTAGAAGCACCTTTGGATTCTTCTAACGTAATGATAGTATGCCCGGCTTGTGAAAAAGCAACAAGAGTTGAAATGAAAGTTGTTAACGGTAAAAAAGTTCGTGTTTGTAAAAAATGCGGCGAACAGTTAGATGTACTAGATGCTTAATGTGTAACCTTGCTTTTCTTTTGGGAAGTTCAACTAACCCAGAAGGGAAAGAATTACAACTTAAGTTTAGCGAAAGATAGTAATTCAAGCGAGGACACGACATTAATACCAGTAGTAAAGGAAAAGAAAAATGACAGTAACAAAAAATTTAAAAGCAAAATATCAAGAAGATGTAATTCCGGCTATGAAAGAAAAGTTCGGATACAAGAATGACCACCAAGTACCAAAACTTGTAAAAGTAGTTTTGAACATGGGTGTAGGTGAAGCTTCTCACAACTCAAAGATTGCAGAAGCAATTGAAGCACAGTTAACAAAGATTGCCGGACAAAAGGCAGTTGTAACAAAGGCAAAGAAATCAATTGCATCATACAAACTTAGAGAAGGAATGCCTGTTGGAGCAATGGCAACATTGCGTGGAGAAAGAATGTATGATTTCTTACAGAAATTAATTTGTGTTGTATTACCAAGAATTCGTGACTTCCGTGGTATCAGTGCAAAGAGTTTCGACGGACGCGGAAACTATACATTAGGCTTAAAAGAGCAAGCATTATTCCCTGAAATCACTTATGAAGAAGTGGATTTAGTTAAGGGTATGAACGTTTCAGTAATCACAACGGCTGAAACAGATGAAGAGGCAAGAGAATTGTTAAGACTTCTCGGAATGCCATTCAAAGGTATTAAAAAGTAATAAGTAACAAAGGAGAAATTCATGGCTAAGAAAGCGATGATTAACAAAGAACTTAGACGAGAAAAACTTGCTGCTGCCGGAAAATACCCAACAGTAAGACTTCACAACAGATGCAGTATTTGTGGAAGACCACACGGATTTCATAGAGATTTCGGTTTGTGCAGAATTTGTTTAAGAAAAATGGCTCACCAAGGATTATTACCTGGTGTAACAAAAGCTAGTTGGTAATTTGTTAATTAGAAATAAAAAGAGCGGTCGTATGACCGCTCTTTTTGCGTGTTTGTAGAGTTTTCGTATTGTGTGTTGGGGAAACCCAACACAAATACTTGTTCCGCGTATTATTATTTTTGTTTTTCGCGGATTATGAGTTCGTAACCAAGATAGTCTAGGATTTGCTGTACTGTTTCAAATCGGATGCGTTTATTGTTCAACAAGGTCGAAATGGTGCTTTGGTGAGGGATATTGAAACCTTTATCCCTTATCAAGTCAATGACTTTTCTCATAGAAAGTCTATTTAATAATAACAACATTTCAAGTTCTTGTTTTATATCCAGCATAGCAACAGTTTAAATTAATACTTGAGTTTTGACAAATGTATAACTCTATGATTTATAATATAGATAACTAATCAATAATATCGAACAATTTCGTAATAAAAAAGGATGAAAGGTTTTAATTAAGAAGATTACATTTGATGAGAAATATTTGTAAAAAATAACAAGTTTTTATGTTAATATATGTTGTATGTTTGGATTTTTTAAAGAAAAAATTGATAATTTTAAGCAAAAGATTTCCAATACTGCACAGCATTTGGTTGGAAATGTTCTTGCTAATGTTGATGAATCAGAGGAGAGGTATTCCGAATTTACGCTTGATGATATTGAAGACACCTTAATCGGTGCGGATTTGGGGGTTGGATATGCTGCCGAACTTGTAGACAGGCTTCGCACTATGAAAAATGCAAAACCTTCCGATTTGAAGTCTTATTTAAAAGATGAATTCAAGAAAACTCTTGCTGCTGCAGGTGATACAGTCTTATCATATAGAGAAAATGAGTTAAATATTTACTTTGTGGCAGGTGTTAACGGCGCGGGCAAAACGACTTTGATTGCGAAAATGGCATATAGATTTAAACAGGAAGGTAAAAAGGTTCTGATTGCTGCCGGAGATACATTCAGGGCGGCGGCTGAGGAGCAGTTAAATATTTGGTCAGAAAGAGCGGGGGCTGATATTGTCCGTCGTGATAAGGCTGATCCTGCATCTGTTGTTTATGAGGCTATTCAGAAGGCTAAAAAAGAGGCTTATGATGTCATTCTTGTTGATACGGCAGGAAGGTTGCAAAATAAGTTTAACCTGATGGAGGAACTTTCTAAAATTAAGACTGTAATTGACAAACAGGCATCTGAGTCTTTAAGAGAAAGTATTCTGGTGATTGATGCAAATACGGGGCAAAACGGGTTACAGCAAGCAAAAGTTTTTGCTCAGGCGGTTAATTTAACATCTGTTGCATTGACAAAGTTGGATGGAAGTTCTAAAGGTGCGATAATCATTGCTATAGCAAAAGAAATGAAACTTCCTGTGAAATTGGTTGGTGTTGGAGAGCAAATGACTGATTTAAAGCCGTTTAATTCTGATGAATTTATTGATGCTATATTTGAATAAAGTTCTCAAAAATTTCGTGACCGTATTCAGTTAAAATTGCTTCGGGGTGGAACTGTACTCCAAAAATAGGCAGTGTTTTGTGTTCAATTGCCATAATTATGTTTCTGTCTGCGGTTCCGGCAGTAACTTTCAGTGGTGATTTAACAGTGTCGGAGGCAACAATGAGTGAATGATATCTTGTTACTTGGAATTTTTGCGGTAGCCCTTTGAATAGTTGCGATTGCTCAATTATTTTTATTTTTGACGTTTTTCCGTGGGTGGGTTCTGTGTCTTTGGTAATTTTTGCTCCGAAATGTTGAGCGATACATTGAAAACCAAGGCAAATTCCAAGTATTTTTTTTGTCGTTGCAAATTCTTCAATAACTTTCATTGAAATTCCCGCAGTGTTTGGGTTTCCTGCTCCGGGAGAGATTATTATTGAATTGAAATTCATTGATTTAAGTTCATCTATTGTGATTTTGTCATTGTAAAATATTTTCGGAAAAACTCCGAATTCATTGAGGTATTGGACAATGTTGTACGTAAAAGAATCATAATTATCAATTAAAATCATAATGAAACCTCTTTTCTTCCTCGAACAGAGTTTACGCAATAAATTTTGTCTGCGGATTTCAAATCTTCAAGGTATAAAACTTTCTCTTCGCAGGGAAAATTTTCCAAAAAATATTGTCGGTAAATTCCGTTTAGAAGTCCGCAAGATACCGGCGGGGTGTAGAATTTGTCGTCTTTTTTTATTATTATATTTGACCTTGCGCCTTCCGTTAATTCTCCTTTGTCATTGAAAAATACTTCATCGTAAATCTCTCCGTTATTGATTAAATTAGATGATTTTGCAAAGTACGGGCGGAAATTTGTTTTGTGGTATAAAAATAAATCTTTGTCAGATACTTTTGTTGATGAAATCTTTATTTTGTTTGAGGTATTTTCTTTATATTCCCTGAAACATACCTCAAAATCTCCGTTTTGCGAAAGTTCTATACGATAAATTCCGTCTTGGTCAAATTTTATATGGAAGATATTTTCGTTAAATTTGTACAGTAAATCATCTGCGGAATTTTTTAATCGTTTTATGTGTTCTTCTAAATATAATGGTTTTAAGTCTTTTACCCTGATTGTTTCTATGATTTTCCAATCTTTTCTGTTATCTGACAGGAACGAGGTTTTTAGGTAAACTTCGTTCCATTCGTCTTTGATTGAAGAATCCCAGACGATTGCCCCGCCTGCTCTGTAGTTGTAGGTTGATTTTTCAACCGGTTTTTGCAATGTTCTTATCGGCACTGAAAATTCGCAAAAATCTTTATGGATATATCCGATTGCTCCGCAGTAGACGTTTCTTTTTCCTGTTTCTACTTTGTCGATAATTTCCATAGTGCTGATTTTTGGAGCACCTGTAATTGAGCCACAAGGAAAAATCGCATTGAAAATATCAAAAAGTGTTGTGTTTTGGGGAAGTTCGGCGGTAATTTCGGAGGTCATCTGGTGAAGTGTTTCGTGGGTTTCAATTTCAAATAATTTCGGAACTTTAACGCTTCCTGTTTTGGCAATTCTTCCTAAATCGTTTCGTAATAAGTCCACAATCATTACGTTTTCCGCTTTATTTTTCTCATCATTTTTCAGATAATTTTTTAAATCTTCGTCTTCTTTTTCTGTTTTTCCTCGTTTAATAGTGCCTTTCATCGGTTTTGTTAATATTAGATTGCCGTCTTTCCTGAAGAATAATTCAGGAGAAAATGAAATGATTTCTTCAAATTTGTTTTTGATAAGTGAACAGTACGGGGTTTTTTGTTTTCCCAGTATCCCGTAAAAGATTTCCTCTGCGGAATATTGCGTTTCAACTGAAAAATCGCAGGTGTAGTTTACTTCATAAGTGTTGCCGTTTGAGATTTCTTCTTTTATTTTTTTTATTGCATTGGCGTAATTTTCATAAGAAATCTCCGGTTTTAGTTTGAGAAATACTTGCGGTGGGTTTTGCGGGGCGGAAAATTTTTCATAATTTTTAAAGCACTCAAAGTACATTAGCGGCAGTTTTGATTTGATTTTTTTACCTAAAAACACATCTTTTGTTTCGTAGCGAATATATCCGACGATATGAAGATTATTTTTGAGTTCTTCAAGTCTGCGAAACGCGTTCTTTACCCCCTCATTGTCAAAAGCGATTACCGTTTCTACGGAATTTGTAAAAGTTTTTTCAGAGTAAATCATCATATATAAATTATTTCACAAAATAAAAATATATGATAATATTATGCTATGGAAATTTTGGAGAGTACAAAGACAACAAACGGAAACCCTGTAGAACTTATCGGTACATCAGGCAAAAATAAGAAGTTGGTTATCGGAGTTTTCCACGGGGATGAACCTCAGGGAAAATTTCTTATTGATAAGTATTTGACCGGAGGGAACGTCAATGATAATTTGTTTTTTATTCCGTGTTTAAATCCTGACGGGATGGGATTAAATCGGCGTACAAATGCAAATCAAGTTGATTTAAACAGAAATTTCCCGACAAAAAACTGGGGCGAAGACGGCAGCGGAGCGGGTTCTGATGCTTCGGCTTATTATGGTGGAAAATCTCCTGCAAGTGAAATTGAAACAAAATTTGTTATTGATGTGATTGAAAAATACTCCCCGTCATTCATTTTAACTTTGCACGCTCCTTATAAAGTTGTTAATTACGATGGCCCTGCGGAAAATCAAGCACAAAAACTTTCTGAAATTATAGGTTATCCAGTGGAGGCAAGTATCGGCTATCCGACTCCGGGAAGTTTTGGAACTTATTGCGGGGTTGAGCGTAATATTCCGACAATTACCCTTGAATTAGACGACGAAATACCGACAGAAAACCTCATTCCGCCGGTATTTGAAATATTTAATTCGTTATAAAATTTTAATCTCTAATCAAAATCAAAATACAACGTAGAACCTGAGTTTCCGTATAAACCGTAGACTTTTTCTTTTGCATCGTATTTTACGGTTACGCCTAATTCTTTTTGAAGAGCCTTATCTTTTCTCAATGCTTCAAGGTCTGACTGAGTCAGTTGTTCGCCTTTTTTGTCTGTTTTATCGGCTTTTCTCAGTGCATCAAAAATCATATAGTTTGAGCGGTTAAGGTTTAGTGCACGTTCTTTTGTTGCATAGTCTTTGTTTGACCACTTATAACGTGTTTCAACCTGTCCGTTTTTTACAGTTGTTCTTGTTTGGTTATTTTGTAACGCACCTTTGTTTTTTGTTGTTGAGATAGTGACATTTCCGTTCACTTTAACGCTAAAATGTGTGTTATCACTCGACTTCATCTCGACTGTTAAATTTCCCATATATATCCTCCTTTGGGTTATGTCTGTATAAAGTATTTTTTGTGTAAATAATTGCTAAAATAATTTTTAAAGTTTACATATATTTACGAATGATTTTGTGTTATTATTACTTACAGAAATGAGGGATTTTTATGAAACTTTTTAACTCTTACACAAATTCTGTAGAAGAATTTAAACCTATTGAAGATAATAAAGTAAAAATGTAT
>CAMAGQ010000026.1 GCA_945833895.1 uncultured bacterium | reverse complement strand
TGAAAATCTCATTTTTTTGTATGATTACAAATTCATGTGAGGTGCTAACATAACAATATACTCCTTAGAGACTAAGATACACATATCCCTAATCAACAGCTATGCACCTCAGTACATAGCTTTTTTTTATGGCAATTTTTATATTATTTAATAAATTTTTATAGTATAATTACGGATATGAATATAACTCAGGAATTTGACACAATAACAGCAATAGCAACCCCGATAGGAACGGGCGGAGTCGGAGTGATAAGGATTTCGGGCTCAGAAAGTTTTGATATTATTTCAAAAATCTGCGACAAAAAGATTTTTCCTGCTGGCAAGATTTGTCACGGCTGGATTTTAGATGGTGATGTAAAACTTGACGAGGTTATAATTTTGCCGTTCAAAAATCCAAACAGTTACACAGGGGAAGATGTTATTGAAATTCAATGCCACGGCGGGGTAAATGTCGTCAGAAATATTCTTGACGTTGTTTTAAAAAACGGGGCAAGAATGGCTGAGCGTGGGGAATTTACCAAGCGTGCATTCTTGAATAAAAAACTTGATTTATCACAAGCAGAGGCTGTTGCTGATTTAATTCACGCAAAAACTTCTAAGTTTGCTGTTCAATCCGCAAAAAATTTGTCAGGTGTTCTGGGTGTAAAAATCAGCGAGATTAAGGCGAAAATTTTTGAAGTTACTTCTAAAATCGTTGCAGGAATTGACTTTCCTGAAGATGTTGCCGAGCCTGAGTATGATTATCTTATCGAAAATTTTAAAAATTCTTTGAATGAGATTGATAAAATTTTATCCTGTGCAAAATCTTCTGATATTATGCGGCAAGGGATTAAAGTTGCGATTGTCGGACGTCCGAATGTCGGTAAATCTTCTCTGTTTAACGCTCTTTTGAATCTTGATAGAGCTATTGTTACCGATATTGCGGGAACTACCCGTGATGTTATTAAGGAAACTATTGACCTCGGGGTTTCTGTCACATTGATTGATACCGCAGGAATTAGAGAGGATTGCGGGGTCGATAAGGTGGAAGAAATCGGGATTGAATACTCCAAGCAGTCCGCTAAAGAGTCTGATTTGAATATTTTTTTGTATGATGCGAGTGTTGGCTTAACGGACGAAGATAGAGAAATTTATGAAATAGTCAAAGATATGCCGCACATTGTTGTTGCAAATAAGTCGGATTTGATTGTCGGAAAAGAGTTTGAGGAAGTTTTTCCTGATACGGTTAAGATTTCTGCCTGTACAAAAGACGGACTTGAAGATTTGAAAATCCAGATGAAGGAATTTGTCTGCGAAATTTCTCCTGAAAATACTGAGTTTGTGACAAATAAACGTCAGCAAACCTGTTTGCTCCGTTCAAAGGAGGCTTTACAAAACGCTTTGGCAGCAGCAGAACGCAATGAATTGCAGGACATGATTTATATAGACCTTAAATCTTCCCTTCTTGCACTGGATGAAATTACAGGCGAAGTCATTACTGATGAAATTCTCAACAATATTTTCGACCATTTTTGTATCGGAAAATAAAATTTTATTTGTTAAAAAATTCGTCAATGTGTTTTTCTATGATTTTTGCAGAATTTCCGTCACCATAAGGGTTTAAGGCTTTCAATCTTGTAGATTTTCTGTCTTTTGAAAGAATTTCGGAACTTATAGAAACTATTTTTTCGCAGTCTGCACCGACCAAAACAGAAACTCCGGCATCTATTCCTTCTTGGCGTTCTGTTTCGTATCTCATAACAAGTGTCGGGCAGCCGAAAGACGGTGCTTCCTCCTGTATTCCGCCGGAATCCGTCAGGATTAATTTTGCATTTTTCATCAAGTATACAAGGTACGGATAGTCTAGCGGTTTTAGTAAATACACATTTTCGTATTCGCCGAGCCTTGAATAAATTTTACATCTGACATTCGGGTTCGGGTGTACAGGAATTACGAATGTGTGGTCGCTGTAATCCTTTACAAGCGTTTCTATCGCATCAAGTATTCTATCTATTCGCTCACCGTGGTTTTCTCTTCTGTGAGCGGTTATCAGAACGAGTTTGTCGTTTATTTCAATGTTCTGAGAGGCATAAAACTCTTTTGCCTTCGCCATCGTTTCATCAGAAAGACAGAACAGTGCATCAATAACGGTATTTCCCGTAACGTGAATTTTATTTCCCGAAATGTCTTCTTTTAGTAATGCGTTTTTATTTTTTTCTGTTGGTGCAAAATGTAATGCCGCAACACGTGATGTCATTTGACGCATAACTTCTTCAGGAAACGGTTCATAAATGTCATAAGAGCGAAGCCCCGCTTCCACGTGGAATACAGGAACTTTTCTGTAAAAACTTGCCAAAGCACCGCACAATACAGTCATTGTGTCGCCTTGAACAACTGTAGCATCAACTTTGTTATCTTCAAAAACTTTATCAAGCGAGGTCAAAATTCTTGATTGAATTTCAACCAGTGTTTGGTTTTCTCTCATACAATCAAGGTTTATGTCTGCCTGCAAACCAAAGTATGCAAGTGTTTGGTTTGAAAGTTCTTTTTGCTGTTCTGTATTGCAAATTATTACCCTGTATTTTTCAGGATAATTCTTTAACTCAAGTATTACCGGTGCTAATTTTATAACTTCGGGTCTTGTCCCGAATACAAATAATATGTTCTTCTTCTCATTCATATTTGTAGTTTAGTATAAAAATTACAATTTTACAATTAAACTTTTAATCTGAATTAATAGCCAAACAACCTATACTAAATTTGTTCGGTGGTATTTATTATAAGGCAAAAGGAGGCTAATATGTTTGATTTGTTTGTAACGGAAACCTGCCCTTTCTGCTCAAAAGTTATGAAATATATGGATGAAAATAATATAAAATATCATAAATTTGATACGACAAATACAGATAATGTTTTAAGACTGCTCTCAATCGGCGGAAAAGATCAAGTTCCTTTTTTATATGATGAGGAAAATGACGAAAAGATTTACGGATCAGATGATATTATTGCATACGTGGAAAAATTGAACGGATAAAATTATGTTAAACAACAATAGAAAACGAAATGAAAATATAGAAATAAATGAATGTACTTCTAGAGCGACGTGCTCTGTATCGCCTACGATTGCGGCACTTGAGGCCGTTGCCGTAATCTTTTTGAAACATTTGAGTTTTTATTTATTGGAACTGAAAAATTCAGGTGTAGAAAATTTACAAATTCAGCGAGAAATTGTTAATATTCTTGCCAGTTTGACGGCACTTAATGAATACAGCGAACACGAATTATACGAAATTGTCAGAAATGAATATTTTATCTTGCAAGAAGTCAAGAAAACTTACATTGAGATTATGGAAAATTCCGGAAAACCGCTCCAACTCTTTGATACAATTCCTGATTTTGACGAGAATACCACTATGCCTAAAGCGATTATGCTTGGCGAAAAAAATCATATAATTTCTGACAAAGATTTTGAACTTAATAAATTTGTCACGATTTTACTGTTGGTTCTTCAAAGTATTAGTTTGAATTTGTTGAGTTATTCAAACTTAAAATCATTTGATGGTGAGATTTTCTATCAAATTTTATCTTCAATAAATACTTTAAATTCAAGAAATATCACAAAACAAATTTTGAAAGATGAAATCCGTAAAATTACGGAACTTGATATTGAACTGCAAACCAAGGTAGCAAACGAATTTTTGAAAACTTATAAAGGAATATCTAAAATTGATGTTTCTCATTCAAGCCGGAAGGGCAAGGCTATTCTTGTTTCGGGGAATAATTTTTCAAATCTGTATGCTGTTTTGCAGGCGACGAAAGGTAAAAATATCGACGTTTATTCACATTCAAATTTGTTGATTGCACATGCGATGTCGGAATTTAGGAAATTTGAACATTTTCAGGGACATTACGGCAGTAAAACAGAAAACTGTATTCTCGATTTTGCGACTTTCCCCGGTGCGATTTTAATGACCAAAAATTTTAAAAATAATACCGAATATTTGTATCGCGGGCGGTTGTTTTCGACAGATTATATCGTGCCAAAAGGGGTTAAAAGAATAATAAACAATGATTTTTCTCCTGTCATTGAGGAAACACTTCGAGCAAAGGGCTTTTCAAAAGGCAAAACAAAGAAAGAAACTCCGCTCGGGTATAACGAGGATGATGTTACGGCGAAATTTCAGGAAATTGTTGAACGCTTAAAGTCGGGTGATTTGAAAAGACTTTATATAATCGGAATTGACCCGCTGAATGAACGCGAAAACGCTTATTATGACGAACTTTTGAATTCTTTGAAAAAAGATGAATTTGCTATAAGTTTTTCTTATGAAAGCGATGAAGATAACGTGTTATCAATAAATATCGGCAATTATATTCCGTTGATGAGCAAATTGTTGAAGTTGTTTTTTGAAAATTACAGTATAACAAGTTCTAATATTATATTTTTCTTCACGACCTGTGATGTTATGACACTTTCGATGGTTCTTGCTGTTTCATCACTTGGGGCATCAAATATTTTTATGGCTCAGTGCCTGCCAACTCTTATAAATCCTCTTGTTTTCACGGTTTTTGAAGATGAGTATAATGTGAAAGTTATAACTTCTCCAAATTCGGACTTGCAAGAAATTCGAGCAAAAAAATAAGGAACCTTTTTAAATCTACGTCAAAAAATGACAGTACACAAAATGCATACTGTCATTTTTAATATATTGCAACTACTGAAAATTAGTATCTGTAGTGAGCGAAAGCTTTGTTTGCTTCAGCCATTTTGTGGGTATCTTCACGTTTTTTGCATGCAGCACCCTGACCGTTTGAAGCATCAATAATTTCATTGGTTAATTTTTCAATGAATGATTTTCCGCCTCTTTTCTTAGCAGCTTCAATCAACCAAGAAGAAGAAAGTGCAAATCCTCTGTCCGCCTTAACTTCGATAGGTACTTGATAAGTAGAACCACCGATACGGCGAGCTTTTACTTCAAGTAAAGGTGTAGAATTAGTCATTGCCTTCTGGAAGATTTCAATAGGATCCTGTCCAGTTCTTTCTTTGATTCTTTCCATTGTAGCGTAGAAAATCTTTTCTGCTAAAGATTTCTTACCACGGCGCATAATTCTATTGATAAATTTAGAAATATCAACGCTGTTATATACCGGATCTGCTAAAGGTATTCTTTTTGCTGGTTTAGAACGTCTTGACATTACTTCTTACCTCCCTTTGCATTTTTCTTTGCTCCATATTTAGATCTGCTTTGTGCACGGTTAGCAACACCTGCGGTATCTAAAGTACCACGGACGATGTGGTAACGTACACCAGGTAAATCCTTAACACGACCGCCTCTGATAAGAACAACACTGTGTTCTTGAAGGTTGTGACCGATACCAGGAATATATGAAGTTACTTCAAATCCATTTGTTAATCTTACTCTGGCTACTTTTCTAAGTGCAGAGTTTGGTTTTTTAGGGGTTGTTGTGTAAACCCTTGTGCATACTCCACGTCTTTGAGGACAATTCATCAAAGCCGGAGATTTTGTTTTGTCTTGTAACTTTTTACGTTCAGCACGTACAAGTTGATTAATAGTTGGCATAATTTCTCCTTTTAATTTTACCAATTTGCCCTACCTAAGTCGTACTGGGAACTTGGGCTTCGTATCCCGACTTATACTCTTACTAATCGCAAAATTCAGCACGAAATATCGACTAGTATATACAATAATAAAACATCAACCAAACTCTTTTGTCAACCGAAGTTTAAGATATTTTACCTATTTTGCGTTGTAGTCAATGATTTTGGACAACTTATAAATTCTCGGATATTTCCCGAGTATGGAAAACACCACCATATAAACCGTTAAGCCCAGTAAAAACAGTTGGATAAACGACCATTGAAATAAAATCGGTCTGTTAAAGAAAAATAATATGCTGTTCACAATATAATTGATTATCGGAATATATTTTAAAATGTTGGCAATCAGCCCGACACCCATTGAGAGTATGAAAAACAACAATGCGAGAAAGATTGACTGCAAAGCGTTAAACCTCAAAAAATGTGAAACGTGTTTTTTTCGCAAATACAACAAGAATAAAATTATAACTCCGCCCCATCCTGCGGTGAGGTACGAAATTGCGGAAAATATCCTGTCGAATATGCTGACAGAGAATTTATTCATTATTTGCACCCGCCGCAAGTTACATAATCTTCTACAACCTGACTGTAAATAAGTCTGTATTCATCATTGTCAGGGGCAAGTGAAATTGATGATTTGTATGAAGAAATTGCCTTTTCCATGTCGTTATCAAGGTAGTGAGCGTTGCCAAGTAACATATAGGTTTCAGCGTTATTCGGTGCAACTCTCAATGCTTGTTTATACAATTCAATTGCCTCAGGAACTCTGTTTAATGTTGAATACAAATTTGCAAGCAGAACGTAAGCGTTTTGTGATTTTTCATCAAATGCGATTGCTTTTTTGAACATTTCAATCGCTTGTTCATAGCGTTTAAATTCTGTCATTGAGATTGCGTAACAAATATAAATTTTGTATTTATCCTCTGTCATTGACAATGCTTTTTCGTAGTATGCGTAAGCTTGCTGCTCATCTTTCATAAGAGTTGAAGCGTTTCCGATACAAACTGCGACAAGTTCATTGTCAGGATTGAGTACAAAAACTTTTTTGAATAATTTCAATGCTGTTTCATAATCGTGCAATTTGAAACATACATTACCTAAATCAATCAATGCACCTGAATTTTCAGGGTCTAACGATAAAGATTTTTCGTAATATGCTTTTGCTTCGACATAATCTTCAATATCCTGATATAACATAGCTATTGCGTTATAAACTTCAGGATTTGTCGAATTTAAGTCGATTGCACGGTTATAATAGAAAAGAGCTTTCGAGAAGTTTTTCCATTCCGCAAAAACATTTCCGATATTGTAATAAATCAAAAAGTTTTTCGGGTTAAGTTCAAGTGCTTTGTTGTAATAAGAAAGCGACTTTCGGAAATCTCTTTCGTAAAACCACATTGTACCCATTCCGACCAGTGCCTTGATATCATCAGGCTTGATTGCCAGAAGGCTGTCTAACACTGACATTACCTTGTCGTAATC
The DNA here is from genome assembly GCA_945833895.1 of uncultured bacterium. Classification (GTDB taxonomy): domain Bacteria; phylum Cyanobacteriota; class Vampirovibrionia; order Gastranaerophilales; family Gastranaerophilaceae; genus Zag111. The sequence continues at coordinate 7,676 of CAMAGQ010000026.1, read as the reverse complement.
ATTTTGCTGAATGTACAATTCAGATAACTGGTGATAGTTTTCAATATTGTTTGGCTCTTTCGCCATTTTAACGACTAATTCGTTAATCTTCTCATTTAAACTCAAATTTTCCATAAAATGATTATAACGTATAATTTAAAATTTGTAAATAAATTTAACAAATCTGTTTGTTTAAAAATTTTATCTATAGTATATTTTTTAGTATATCTACAAGTGTGTATTGTTTACAGGAGTTAAGTATGCGAGTTTCAAGAATTAGTGATGTCAGGTATTCTCCGCAAGTTTCAGTAAGCGGGCAAGAACAATCGTTTACGGCACGTTTCCCTAACGGATTAAAAAAGCCCAGACATATAAAACCTTTTTACGCCTATCGTGATTTGGTTCAGTACAATCCTCGCAAGTATAATTTCGGAAATTATACAATACCTGTTCACAATGAGGGTATCGGACAGCATTTAAAATCTGCTTACTCTCTAAAATCTTTTGAAGAGTTGTTTAGTTTTGCAAAGAAAAAGGGAACTTTTGATTTTATCTCGGACGAAAACGGTTTTGTAAAAACGTCGTTCATAAACCGTAAGGAAAACCTGTTAATGTCTGATTTAATCTGGATTACGGATACCTGTCATAATATGGAACTTATCAAACGTTACAAACCCGAAAAGGCAACAAAAATTTTTAACAAACTAACAGAGTTTTATGAAGGTCAGCAAAAGAATTTTGATGAGGCGATAGCAAATCCGATAAAATATAGGCAGAACGGCTTTTGGCCTCAGGAAACACCTTGCGGTGTCGGACATTGTTTTGTTCCACAAACCAAACAACCGCACAAATGGTTTGCTCATACCAGATTAGAGTCCGCAGGTAATTATCTTCAGGCTGCTGTTGATATGATAACGAGCGGTTTTTCAGGAAAGAAATACGGTTATAAGTCGGCAGAGGAAGTTCCTGATAAAGTTGTTAATGCAATTTCAAACATTGTTAAATACATGAAATCAATCAATTACCCGAAAGCAAGGTCGTGCGGTGCGTGGGAAGAACAGACCTTTGTTAATTCTCTGACAAGTGATACTGCCGTGGTTAATCAGGGTATGCGTGATGTTTTTGGTTTGATGTATGCAAAAACTTCTGATAAAAATATTCAAGGTATTCAAAACCGAATACTCAATTCAAAACACGGTGATGTGTTTAAGGATAAAAAAGGACTTTATGATTTGCTTTCAGAAGGCGAACAGAGAATAATCGACCATCCTGATGTTGAAACCTTTAAGGGTTTTTATAATAAAAAAGTTCAACCGTGGGAAGAAAAATGTTTATCCAGAGATTTTGATGCGGCGATGAGTTTTATGATTCAAACAGAAAAGTTAAATTCTGCGGATGTGCATAAAGACAGTATTAAAAAATTATTGATATTAAAGCGGATGGGACGTTCTTTAGTCCGAGATAACGGTGCGATAAGATATAAGGGTGATGAGTATTTAAACCTTGATTATCATACTTTAAAAAATTCGTGGACAGATAATAAGCATAAAAACGAAGCCGAATGGTTTTTAGTTTCTGAAATTTCAAGTGCTTACGGGTCTATTTTGAAAAATCTTTTGAATAATGTTGCAAACACAAAACAAATGACTCAACTTGATAAAAAACTGATAAAAATAGCATTGAATGGTCAAACTGAATATATAAACCGTTCTTATGCACGTATTGCTGCAAAAAATTCGGTAAAATCCAATGGTTACAGTAATATGTCGTATAAAGTTCCAGAAGCGTATGAGGCAATTACGTTGAAAAACGGGCAGGTGAAATATGTATCGGGTGCTCATCCTCTAACGTGGGCTGCATCATCTTTACATAAGGCTTCAACGTTATTTGCAGATAATCTTGAAAAACTTGAAAAGTTGGATATCCATAATTAAAAACAAAAACTCTCTCAAAATATTTGAGAGAGCGGAGAAAAACATTAGTTTTCTGACAAGATTTCTTTTGCCTCGGAATTTCCTTCTTCATAGAAGTCTTTTTCGTCAGGTGCAATCAATTTTAGAAGATGAAGAAAGTTTCCGACGTGGACTTTTTCGTCCTCGGTAACTTCTTTTAGTATCTTTATTGCAGATTCGTTGTCTATGGATTCTTCAATTTCTTCGTACAGTTGAATTGCTTCATATTCTGCTGCGATACTGAATCTTATTGCTCGAATAAGTTCTTCTTTGGTTAATTTTTTATCGTTTTTCTTCACGCTGAACGGTGTTGAAAATTCAGGCATAATACAATCTCCTTTCGTTCTTGCTTATTCTAAATAATAAGTAAGAGTATGAGGTTTTTCATTAGCCAAAAGTCGAATAGTTATTTGTATATAGTTAGTGCGTCAAGGTAATGAAAGGTTTTGAAAGAACTTATAAACTGAATAGATAAGGAGGGATACTATGTTAAAAATAATTTTAAAATGGGTAATCTTTGCATTGATGATAATGCTTGTTGGCTGGCTTACTCCGGGGCTGGCTGTTGCAAACTTCCTGACAGCAATGCTTGCGGCGGTCGTAATTGCCTTAATCAATGCCTTTATCAAGCCTGTTATTATGATGCTGACTCTCCCGATTAACTTTTTAACCCTCGGACTTTTTACGCTGGTAATCAACGCACTTTTGTTTATGTTTGCGGCGTATCTTGTTCCGGGGATTGAAGTCAGCGGATTTTTGAGTGCATTATTGGCATCTGTTTTGATATCGTTGTTTTCTATCGGGTTGTCGAAAATCAGCGATTAAAAAAAAGAGGGGTTTTATATCCCTCTTTTTTTTATTATTTTTCAAATATATATTTTGACATTGTTTTGTAACAGTCCGGAAGAACCGTATCAGGTGCTGTAACATACGGGTCGAAGCCTTTTTTAGCAAGTTCGGGGATTTTTTCGATTAATTCTTCATCTGCTAAAACAAGGTCACGTTTTTTGCCCGTTGATATAAGTCTGATTGTGGTTTCTGTCGGTGAACCTTCTTCGCCTACTTTTTCCTGAACCTTGTAACTTGCCCAATCTTCGGACAAATCTTTGATTTTTGTATAATCTTTATTTTCGCCAAGTCGTTTGTCTATCTCATTATTCAGAATTTTTGTAACATATTTTTTCTGTGACATAAACCGGCACGGGTAAACTATTTCAGAACCGATAACTTCTTCAGGGTCACGTTTTTCGTGTTTTTTGAACAGTTCAACCGCTTGGGCAAGATGTCCTAATTCAAAATCTACAAACAATTCCCAGATTGGTTTTAGAAGTTCATCGTGTTCATCTTCTAAACAGTTGTAGTATGTGCAGACCTCCGTAAATTCGTGAAGAAGAAGTTTTTCATACATAGATTCTGTCGGGTCAATGAGGGATTCGTACATTGTAACGTGTTCTTCTTCAACGTCTTTAATTTCCGCATAAGTTTCACGCAGGCATTCGTTGCCGTATTCCATACCGTGTTCTGCGTAATAGTTATGGGTTTGCTGTTCACCTGATACAAGGGTTAAAATGTTAACTTTTGTTTGAGGTGAAGCGGTTGCTTTGTCGTAGTGTTTACGTAATCTTATTATGTTGTCATTGTGGTGGTATTGAGTCGGACGGCTTAAAATTACGTCTGTTTGACCTTGAACTATTTCATTCGGGCAAATTCCGTGTTCCATATATGCCCATTGGCTGTATCTGTACAGGTGGTCAAAATCTTCTAATAAACCGAAATCAAAGGTTTCTTTGACATACGGGTCAGGCTCGTTTTGTGCCATCCAGGCGGTTAAATCAACAGCAACCTGTTCGTAGCCTAATGTCGTTTCCAAAACAGATTGGTCTGATGGTGACATCCAGTTTACGGTTGTTTGCTGGGTGTCTTCGATTTTCTTTGTCAGTGCAAGAAAATTTTTAGTTTCTTCATCGTCGGTAATTCGTGCAAAGTTGTGTTTGAAATTCCACGCCTCAATTTCAATACCGTTCATAAGTATTTGTCTTGTTCGCGTATAACAATCTACTTCATTTTTATTAAAATGTCTGTGTGCAATATCGTGCCAGTTTCTAAGTTGTTTTTCGATAGAAACGCCCTTTTCTTTTAACGGATTAAAACTCATTATATAAACTCCTTTCGTTTTAAAACATTAAAAGGGTAACGTAAAGGAGATAATATTATATTACACAATCGGTTAACTCTATTTAGGCGTTCTTGCTGTGTTTTATCATTTAACCAGTATTGTACCTAGAAATTCGCCTATTTTTTCAGCGACATGATTGAAGAAGTTTATCTGTTGATATTCTCTTTCAATCGCACGTTTTTCCAAATCCATACTATCGTGCTGTTCAATGCTTTGTAAGTCTTTTGCTGCGGTTGCTCTGTAATTCATTTCGTAAAGGTCAACAGCTTCATCGTATTCAGGAGTACCTTTTTGTGCTATTCCTAATTGCTTTTGAACTTTTGCAATGTATTCGTCGCCTTTTAAATTCTCTAACTCAGTTTTGTTGGCTTTTACGTAATCTTCTGCTGTTATGCCGACGCGTTCGAGGGCTTCTTTGCTTGCGGCATCTCCGCCACGATACATTTTTACGTAATCTCTTGCGTGTTGCATTTCGTGTGACAATAAATCCAGAAGGTTTACTGCATCTTTTGAGATAGCATCATTAACTACAACATTTATGTGTCCGTCCCCGAGGTTTTCTGCTTTTGGGAGGAAACCTCTTTCGGCAAGCCATTCTTCGGCTGTTTTTCCGCTGGTTTTTACTAAATGTAGGTCGTCTGCAGAATTCACCGCTTTGATTTTTGGTAATACGCCTTCAATTCCGTGTAGTTTTTCTTGAATTGTTTGGATTAAGCCGATTTTTTCTTGAACTCTGTCAGGAATAAAGTCCATTGTTGCTATAACAGGTTGACCGTTTTGCTCAAGAACGACATATTGTCTGTTTACTAACGGCAAATACCTTTGTTCTTCTTCGGTTAATTCTAATTTTACGCCTTTGTTATTTTTGTAGTTAAATTCTACGGGAGAACCGTCCCAGTTGTATTTATAACTTACTCCTGCAGGCTTTTCTCCTTTTAGTAACAATTCTGCACCGCCAAAATCTCCGTCCGGAGTTTCTGTCATTGATGATCTTGTAAATATTTTTTCTTCAGGGTTTGTCGGATTGTATTGAGGAATAAATGAATCATGTTCTATTTTTTGAATTACTGGAGTGCCTTCTAAGGTTCCGTCACTTTTCATAACACCGACATCCGTTGTTGTTCGTTTGAGGTTGAAACACTTATATTTTGTATCAATATCAGTCACAACATCGGTGACATTGCCGTTATCTTTTACGTAGCGAGTGTAATGCTGAACTGCTCGTCCGTCTGCATCTTTGAATGCACAAGTCGTAAATTGACCTTTTTTACCAATGCCTTCTATAATGTCACAGGCGACTGCTTCTTGCGGCACTACAACCGAAAGTTTTCCGTGTTGGAGTTTTTGCCCCGCTTCAACTGCATTTCCAATTGATTTTGTAATTAATCTTGATACATTTCCTGTAATATTCATGCGTATTATTCCTACCTTTTATCTTTTCCCGTTTGTATATATAAAAACCCCGCTTTTAATAAAATTGCCAAAATATTAAAATTTGTTATGCGTTACGATTTTTATTGTAGAATATTTTTGGAGGGTGCTTATGAGAGTTGCAGAAATTGAAAACGAAATTGTTGTAATAAAAGAACGTGAACAAGAAAAGTTGGACGGACGAAAAGGGGCTGTTGTAAAGGTTTTGGGCTGCGGACTTTGCGGGTCTGATATCGTGAAATTAAAACAACATCTTGCAAAAAACGGAACTGTTTTGGGGCACGAAATTGTTGCATCTGTTGTTGATATTGATTCAGATACTGATTTCAAAATTGGTGATGTTATTGTAACTTCTCATCATATCCCTTGCGGTAAGTGTGAATATTGCAAAAACGGGAATGTTTCTATGTGCAGGCACTTTAAAGAAACAAACATTAAACCGGGCGGATTTAGCGAGTTTGTTTTTGTTTCGGAAGAGCATTTGAAAAACGTTGCCTACTTAAAACCTCAAAACCTGACAAACGCTGAAGCGGCATTCTATGAACCGTTAGGCTGCTGTGTTCGTGCTGTTAAACGAGCATCTTTAAGACAAAACGCAACAGTTCTTGTTATCGGGTTAGGTTCAATCGGAATTCTTATGGCGCAAGCCTTGAAGGCAGCAGGCATGAAGGTTATCGGCTGTGATTTGATTTCATCAAGGATTGAATTGCTGAAAAATCTCGGGATTGAGGCATTTAATGTTCTTGATATGTGCGAAAGCATTAAGGCTGACGGTGTATTTATGACATCAGGCTCTGATAAGGCAATTGATACGGCATTAAAATACGTCAGAGATGGAGGAAAAATCCTTGTGTTTTCAAGTACTCCTCAGAATTTCGGATACGCAAATAACGAAATTTACTACAGAGAATTGACCGTTCTCGGCAGTTATTCACCTTCTCCGGCTGATTTGAAGGACTCTTTGAAACTTCTTGAGGATAAAGAGGTCAAGGTCAGCGGAATTTCAACTGAATACCAGCTTGAAAAACTTCAAAAAGCAATTAACGATACCCTTGAAAATAAAATAATGAAGGCTTATATAAACATCTGCGGTTAATCTCAGATATTCCATTTTTCATCATTTTCTTCCTGCGTATCAACCCAGATGACCGTCACTTCGGGTTGTTTGTAAAACGGGTTGAACCAGTGGCTTTCTTCGGTGAAATCTACTATTGCATCATAATACGAAATTTTTTGTGCAATTTTCTTTGTATAAAATAATAAATCTGTCATAATTTTCCTAACTATCATAATAGTATTATTTTTTTATATTTTTTCAGTAAAGTAATCACCGAAAAGTTTTGTATTCTTTCTCAAAACCTGCCTTGACGGACTACTCTTATATCTAATGTTGAAAAATCTTTCTTTTAATTACCTTAAATAATATATTTGAGGAGAAATTTTATGGACGAAAGATTACGAGGAACAAAAACAGAACAGAATTTGATAAACGCATTCGCAGGCGAAGCTCAGGCACGAAATCGTTATACATATTATTCAAAAGTTGCAAGGGATGAAGGTTATGAACAAATCAGTGCAATTTTTCTTGAAACTGCCGAAAATGAACTTGAACATGCCAGAATTTTTTACAGTTATATAATTCAAAATCCACTGGCACATGTAGACAGTTTTTATCCGTTTGAACTTGGGACAACTGAGGAAAATTTATCAAGTGCAATTGCGGGAGAAACAGAAGAGTATGATGTTTTGTATAAAGAAGCCGAAATGATTGCACAAGAAGAAGGGTTTGACTCTGTTGCAAAATCTTTCCACAATATCAGAATTGCTGAAGAACATCACGCAAAACGCTACAAAGAATTGTACCGAACAATATCAGAACATACGGTTTTTTCAAAAGATTTAGAGGTTATCTGGATTTGCAGAAAGTGCGGTTATGTTTGCAAAAGTAAATCAGCACCCGAATACTGCCCGAATTGCTTCCATCCGCAAAATTATTTCCAAATTCTATGCGAAAAATACTAGGTTTGGAGGAATGTACTTATTTTGCATATTATAATATAATAAGTATAATATGAGTAAAAAGTGGAAAATTGTAACAGTTTTAAGTGTAATCGTGATTTCCTGCGGTTTATATACGT
>CAMAGQ010000025.1 GCA_945833895.1 uncultured bacterium | reverse complement strand
ATGCTTTCGTTTTCGCCAACTTTAACTTCTGCCATTTATATTTTCACCACCTTTATGTTTAACTTATATACTTTAGTATATTATAAAAGCCCAAAAATATCAACTTTTGCGGTTTTTATTAAGTTTTGTTAAGGGGTAAATTAGGATTAACAGCCATATTGTTATCCTGAACGACGGGGCTTGTTAGGGATTCTTCACTTCGCTCAGGATGACGGTGTTGTGAAGTTCTTACCAATATCCTAATACATTTACCCCCGAAGAATGGCACTTTTTGCCCATTCCTGTCTTGTCTTAGTTTTACTCAAAAAAAATACGACTTATACTAAGCCGTATTCTTTGTAGTTTAAAATCAAATGATAATTATTAATTTGCACCGTTTAGCAATCCGTAAGCAGCATCCCAACCGCTAAGCCCGCCTCTGGTTTTAAATTTTGTAATTTGTGAAGAGGTTTTCTTTTTCGCTTTTGTTTGGTTTTTTGTATTCTTTGAGTCTGCTTTTTTGTTTGCTTTTCTATCGGCTACAATAGTGTTTGCGTATGTTAAGAAATTTCTATACTCGTTACATCCGTAACCTGCTTTAACTTTTGCCGGATAAGCATAACTGACGTAGTTATAAACATTCATTGCTCTTTCAGCGTTAGCCGGTTTGCCTTGAAGTGTTTCCCAATAGGTTCCTGTTTGTTTTGTCAAGACAACGATAATTGCAAGCGGGTTGTAACCTGCTGTAACCATCAAGTCAACAGCAACGTTATCAGCCTCTTGGTCTTCTTTCAATGTTTTGTAGTTTGTAGCAAATGCGGTTGCTGTTTCATTAGTATTTACATTATTTCCTTCTGTTAGTAAAGAAATAACTCTGCTTCTTGCTGAATGTCCGCTGATAATATGACCGAGTTCACTAGCCACAACAGCAGCAACTTCGTTATCATTACCTGCGTAAGTCAAATCATTTGTAGAAATGTTAATTGTTCTATTTGTTGCATAGTTTGAATTATCAGGACTCCCTGAAACAACCATAAACTTAACATTTGTCGCAGGAATACCGTTTTTAGTTAATAAATTAGCACCAACAACCGGAGCCTGTTTTGAAGCACTGTAAGTTGCGGCATAAGACGGTATAATTAAAGCAAATACTGCAATAATAGTGAATAAAATCTTTTTCATCTATAAATACTCCTTTCTTTATCGACTATAACATAAGACATTATACAACAAAATTTTATATTACAATGTAATAAATTTGTCAGCGGTGAGAATAATTTTCTTCCCATGTTATTATACAAATCCGGAGGCGGAGTTCATTGTATTTTTTTCTGAAATAGTATAATGTAGGGTGCAAATTTTTGCACCATTTTCAAAATACTCAAATTACTCTTTAATTACTAAGGCTCAAAAATTGGCTTGTGGAGTAAAGATAAGGTGATTTTTTAGAAAAATTAAGAAATTCTGCCCTCTCCAATTGGGAGAATGCAAGTTTCTCATGGCTGGTATTATTTTTTTTTACCCCCATTAACCACAACAAAAAAGCAGTCTTTCGACTGCTTTAATTGGCTGGGGCGGAAGGACTCGAACCTCCGAGATGGCTGGACCAAAACCAGCTGCCTTACCACTTGGCGACGCCCCATTACTGACGTTCACATTTATTATTTTATCCGCTGAATTGTAATTGTCAATAAGTTAGATATTTTTTATATCTTTTTTAAAATTTTCTGCAGAAATTTCCCGATTGCAAGCCCTGCAACACTACTTCCGAGAACCGGCAAGGCTGTTCCTATTCCCGCTAGCAGTCCCGGTAAATGCGGAACTACACCGTTTCTCATGATACTTACTCCTATTGCTTCTATCTTTTTCAACGGTGACTTTTTCTTTATCTGTGATAGTCTTTTCGCCGTTTGGTAACTCGATTTTACGGCACGTGGAAATTTCCCCACTTCGAGAACTTCACGGGCTGCTGTTTTGGATATGGCTTTTGTGTGCCGATATCCGCTTGATATAATTTTTGAAATCTTTGCCATTTTTGTATTCTTTTACTTTTCTTCTATATATAAATCTTATTTTTTAGGGGGTTTGCTAATCTGTTTACATTTTATCATAAATATTTTACAACTCTTCATTTATTAAATAATTTTTATTTCGTCTATATATCTTATTTAATTATTTATATTATTTTCAAAACGACTTTTTTATGCTATATTCTATGTATGAACAATATTATTAAAATTATATTTTTTGCTATTATAATACTTTTTATTATTGGGTTAGGAATTTTCGGGTTATCTCAATTGAAGGTTGATGATTTCAGGAAAGCAGCGGTAATTTTTGTTGTTGATGCTTCGGCATCCAACCAGAAAAAACTGTCCGAACAAAAAATGATAATTCGTCAATTATGCTCAATGCTTGACCCTGACGATCATATTAAGATGCTGAGAGTTTCTGAAGATTCATACATTATTTACGAAGGCACTCCTCAATCAGGTGCTGAAATCCGTAAGGCTATGGAAAAATTTACTCAATTGGATGCTAATGAATACGGCACGGCTTATGGTTTAGCATTAAAGAAATCTTTTGACCATGCTTTGAATATGTCAAAAGAAGGCTACATTCCGGCGGTTGTTGTAATCGGCGATTTGGAAAATGAAGGTGATGTTTCAAAACAGATTGACTGGGATACGCTTCCCGCAGATGTTTCAAATGTCAAAAATAAAAATGACGAGTTTTCTATGATGTTTCTGTACGCATCTCCACAAAAACTTGATATGGTTAAAGAACGTTTGACACCTGTTTTGGGTGAAAATAATCTCATCATTGGTAACGAAGTTACTACAAGTAAATCGTTGAGAAAATTCTTGCATGCTATAGGGAGATAGTTCATGGAAATAAAAGTTAACTATGGAGATGTAAGCAGGACTTTTAAAGATGCCAATGTTATTCTCATCGGTAATTCTAATGCTGATTTTGTTGTTCCTGACTTGATGGACAATGAAGTGTTCAAGTTGATTTATGCCGAAAAATATAACAATTATGTTTTGATAAATCAGGCAAGAAATCCGGAACTTTTATGTAACGGTAAGGTTTTTTCTAAGATTTTGGTTGCTCCGAATTTTGAAATCTCTTCAAAATCACTTGATAAGCCGATTAAATTTTCTGTAGTTGCTGATGAAACGACTCATACAAGAAATAATGAGCATGCTGATAATGCAAATTCTCATGCTGTTACCGCACAACAACAAACAAAACAGGAGGCTACTGTTATGCAAACAACTGTTGAAGATGATATTTTTAATGGTGATACAGAGAAAAACAGGATTTCTATCATCAAGGAAATCGGGTATAAAACCACGGAACTTAAACAAAGCATAGGGTTGTATTCTAAGCTTAATTTGATTTTGACTGCCGCAATGGTTATTTTATCAGTTGTTTCATCTTTCGGAATTACAAATTATCTGTTAGGTTTAAAGGTTGACAGTTCTGCTCAAACAATAAATCTCACTACGAATTTCTGGTTTCTTGCAGGAATTTCTTTGATTGTTACAGCGATTTGTGTAACTTTAAAATACGCAGTCGGATCTTTTGCTAACGTGAATTCCGCTGTGTGCATGTACGGAAAAAATAATGTTGCACAAAAGTTTATAGTCGCGTTTTGTACCGGCTTTCTGTTTATTTCGTATGTGTTAAATCTCTGTTATTACAAGCCGATATTAGGTTTTAGTGCGGTGTTTGTGTCCTTGCTGTTTGTTGGCGGGCTTGCTACGGTTTCAATCGGCAGCGGTCATTTCTTCGGACAGGTGAAAGTTTTAAGACAGCATCTTGATGCTTACGAATACAGGGAAGATTTTGAAGCAATTATAAAAAATTACAGGGTACTAATTTCAAAGTATATAAATAAATTAAGCACAAACAAGATTAATACGGTTAAATCTCACCTTTTAAATCATCAATTTCGTATGATAATTGAGGTTATGGTCGGGTTGTTAACTTCGCCATTCTTGGCTTACGGTGTGTCTAATACGATTGCTTCATGTTTTCCTGAGGCTGCAAACTGGATTAGAATTTCCGGTATAAGATTTAGTCCTGTATTTCTTATTCTTGCTACATTTTTAATCATTTTCGCCTTTTTCTCATTTGTTAGAGCCTTCACTATCGGCAAACAAATCAAAGGGTCTGAAATTATTAAATACGATGGTTTTCATGATTACAACCGCCATGGTGTTACTATTCTCGGGTTGGATTCAATGAAAACTCTTGAAAGAGAAAAGAAAGTTGTCATGTTTATCGCATGTTCAATTATTTTTATTGAGTTTACAATGAACGTTTCTTATTTCATAACAGAAATCGGCGGAGATATTCAGGGTATGCTGTCAAGTATAATCATTGCCTTTGTTCCGACCGCACTGTTGATTGCAGAAACTCACATGCTCAGTGCAACTATGTATAAAATTAATAATTTGAACGATTTGCTGGAAAATTTGGACTAATATTTTATGGAAAAACTTGGATGTGTGATTGGTATAATTATTTTTCTCGGTGTTACTATGTTTGTAATGCTTACAGATGCCGGCACAATGAACCATACCGTAAGTTTTTCTAATACTAACCTTGCATTAAATGTTAAAAATGATATTCAAGGTGAAAATCAAAATGTTGTTGTGAATGCCGAAAATGCAAAGGTTATAAGTAAAAATGTAAATACAAAGTCTATTGATATCAATACGGAACTCAAAGAACTGGATAACAGTAATATCCATTATAATTCTGCAGGTGCTGATTTAAGACATAAATCGGGAGTTAGTTCTTCAGAAGTGAGAAGTTTGCAGCAAGGTTTGAATGCTTCCCACCGTGCAGAATTTTCAAAAGAGCCTTCGGCGATTAATGACGGCAGGTTAAACAACAGAAACGTTCGGGGGAATAAGCCTGACAGATTTGGGGTGCAAAACATTGACTGGAGTCTTTGGAAAAGTAACTTTATAAACCGCATAATGGATGATAGTATCTCCATTCCGGAATTGGGTAATTATCCCAGAGGAACTATGTACCACTATTCCTTTACCGTTGATTCGACGGGCAGAGTTTATAATGTAAAGGTTAGATCGCTTACGATTTCGCGAGAAGATAGAGAAAAAATTGCGGATTTAATCAGAAGTTATTCGTACAAAGAAATCACACGTTTCCCTGCTAATTCGCACAGAAGCACTGTAAATATTTCGTCGATTACTATTTTTTCTGATGAAACTGAGTATTCGTCACCTGATGATATTCACGATTTGGAACAAATAAGAGTAAGATTATAAAAAAAGAGGACTAATTGATAGTCCTCTTTTTGTATGTTAATTTCAAAATTTATTATTTGATTTTTTTAGTAATTTGAGCCAATAAACTCATAATATATTTGTCTTGACGCATATCGGCTACACTGTCAAAGAATCTTCTGACTGATTGATTATAAGTTCTGAACACATTAACGCAAATGCTGCGGTCGTCAGTTCCCGGGGCTTGTCTGAATACCTGGAATATTCCTCGGCCTTTGTTTGCTATGAGTACAGCGGCATGGTCTACAAAATTTGGTTTAGAAGAGCCTTTTATCGGTACTTCCTTCATAAAACGTATAAATTGCAGGTGCGGAGTTTTTTCTGTCGGAAGTTTTGTTGTAATTTTGTTTACAAAATCTTTTCCTCTGTAGGCTTCAATTGTTCTGTCGCCTCTGAAGTTTTCCAACGGACGCCATTCTCCTTCTTTTGAATTCTTAAAAAAGTCTTCCAATCTTTCGTCTACGGTTTTTCTACGGGTGACGATCTGCTCACTTCTATCAGGATGTTGTGTTCTTACGTTCCTAGGATAATTATTTACTGTTGCTGAAATTGGAGTTACTGTTGCCATTTTATACCCTTTCAAATAATATATTAACTGCTAATTTCTCTATATAATACTCGTAAAAAAATAAATTTGTTACTTATATAGTAAAAAATTTACAATTTCTTAATAAATCTCATCTTTTCATATTATAAGTTTTGGTATAACCTGTGTTAAAATTAGCCTATGAACAATATTGACGATTTGAAAACGCTTCTTAATAAGGATGTTGTATTTTTTGAAAATGATTTAATAACGAATGAAATACTGACAAAAATTGATGAAAGCATTATAAACAGGGTCTTTGAGATAAGCGAAGAATGTTTTGGAATATATAAAAAGTTTGTTGTGATGAAACAAAATGCTCCTGAGGGTATGAAAAATGACTTATTCAGGGCTGTTAAAAATTATTTACGAGAACAAATTCAACAAAAAAACTTTTCTGATGCTTTGTTGTTGAGCAGATTTCTTATAGTTAAGTCAAAACTTGAAGCACAAAGTTATTATGATATTGCGGAAATCTTTTCAGCCTGTGGCGATAATGAATTTTCAAAATTGTTCTTAGAGTTTTATCAAAATTTGGAAGTAAATCTTCCGTTAAAGTTGCTGACAGTTGCAAATTTTTATAATTTTAACTTGAAGGATTATAAATCTGCGATAAAGTATTACGAACAGTATTTGAAGATTGAAGAAACCAAGTTCGTGATTTTTACAACGCTTGGCAATTTGTATAAAAAAGTTTACGGTGATGATAGTCTGAAAGACCAAATCTATTACTACGAAAAGGCTTACGCTTTAACTCCTAATAACCGCTTGGTATTGCATTCTCTGGCATTTAATTACGAAAAACTTGGAGATAAAGTTAAGGCGGATAAGTATTACAAGGAACTTCTAAATAACAATCCGACTGAAATTGATTATTATAATTACGGCGGATTTTTGGTCAGTTGCGGAGATTTGTATAACGGACATAAGTTTTTAACTCACAGATTTAATATTGAGGATAATAATCTTAAATATCCCCAAAGCCTTGATATCACTAAAAAATGGGATTTTAAAACTGATATTTCGGACAAAATTTTACTTGTTCATTATGAGCAGGGTTTTGGTGATACTTTTATGTATTGTCGCTTTATTCCGCTATTGGAGAAGATTTGCAAGAAGATTATCTTTGTCGTTCAGGAGGAAGTATTTGATTTGATTTCAAATTCTCCTGTGGTTTCTCAATGTGTTGAGATTGTTTCGGATAAATTTGATTCAAACGTGGTTTATGACTACAGTATGGCTTTAATGGACAGTCCTTTTGCCCTAAAAATCACTGCTGATAAAATCCCTTATACTCAAGGTTATCTTAGCGTTGATGACAAAATGGTGCAAGATTACAAGGAAAAATACTTGAAAAGGACTAATAATCTGAAAGTCGGAATTTCTTATTGCGGGAACAAAAATGCTAATTACAAGGGGCGAGATATTGAGTTTAGTAAATTGTCAAAGGTGTTTGAACTGAAAAATATCGATTTTTATTCATTTAATATGGAGACTGAAAATTCTGATTGTGTTACGAATTTAAGTTCGACTTTTGAAAGTTTCACTCAGACGGCATTGGCATTAAAGAATATGGATGTCGTGATTTCGACAGATAATGTAATTTTAAATCTGGCTGGGGCTATGGGGGTAAAAACGATTGCTTTGTTCAACAAATACCCTAATTTTAGGTGGTTTAAGTTATCAGGGGATGATGTCGGGTATTACAAAAGTGTAAAACCTCTTCAAGTTTCTGAAAATGACCGCTGGTTTCCTGTAATTTCAGATGTTATAAATATATTAAAAGAAATGTAACGAAAATTTTATAATTTTAGCAAAAATTTTTTATCAGGTATTTTATATGAGTGTGATAACTCAAGTTAGGAGAAAATTATGCAAGTAAATTCAGTAAATAGCACGTCTTTTGGTTCAGTACATCTTCCTTATAAAAATATTCCGCTATCAAAACCGTTAGATAAAATTAAGCCTTATTTTGAATTGAAAGGGTTTGGTAATTCTACACCTGCAAAGGTTCGTGAAGAAATCAATCTGGGACAAGCAGGCGTTTTAACAAATAAAGACGGTATTTATCTTATCGGCAAGGACAGAGAAGCTGATAAATTTATCGCCCGTCAAATTAAAGAAGGTAATATCGAACATACCTACATCGAAGATACCCCTGAAACAAATTTCGATGGACCTGTTTTTGAAATTTTAGGTTAAGTTGTTTGATTTTAAAATATTATAAATAAGAAAACTCCTGAGGTAGTTTTGTACTCAGGAGTTTTTCAAATGTTATTTTATTTTGTTTGTTAAGCCATAACTTCTTCTTTTACCACGTTACGTTTAACTTTTCTTGTTGAAGTTCTTGGAAGCGGTTCTTTTCTTACGACAATGTTAACAGGTCTTTTGTATGGTGCAAGTTGAACTGAAAGTTTTTTTACTTCCTTAACAATGTATTTTTGTAAATCATCTTCATTTGTAAATTTGTCGATTGTATTTTGAGTCGGTACGATTACTGTCATAATTTCTTCAGTACCGTCTTTTGCTCCTGAACTTCTTTTTGCTCCAAATACGCAGATTTCTGCAAATTCTTTGTTCTGTTCAAGTACAGATTCTACTTCTTCCGGGAAAACTTTTTTACCGCCGGAAAGAACAATCATGTTTTTAATTCTTCCTGTGATGTAAAGTCTTCCGTCCTCATCAAACTCTGCAATATCACCTGTATGGAACCAGCCGTCAGGTTCTAAGACTTCGGCGGTTTTTTCAGGGTTATTGTAGTAACCTTTCATTACAGAAGGTCCTTTAACGAGTAATTCGCCTGTTTTAGAATCGATTTTTGCTTCGTATGAGTCCAGTACAGGTCCTACAGAAAGAAGTTTTCTGTCTTCTCCTCTATCTATTGAGATAATAGGGCTTGTTTCTGTTAGTCCGTAACCTTGGAATACCTTTATACCGATTCTTTCAAAAAATTCGCCTACAGATGCTTCTAATGGGGCACCGCCTGAAATTACACCGTAGAAGTTTCCTCCGAATTTTGAAAGAATACTTCTGAACAGTTGACGTCTGATAGAATAATCTGTTATATATTCTGCTGCTGCGTAAGATTTTTCAAACAACAAGCGTTCTTCTTCCGGCAAAGATTTTATATCTGCTTCAATTGTAGTTTTTAATAACTTCAAGAAAGCTGGAACAACTATCATAAAGTCGATTTTCTTTTCTCTCATATCGCCTAAGACATCTCTGGGTTTTAAACTTTGCGGATAGTAGATTGATGAACCTTTGTTCAGGAATGTTGAAAATCCTACAGTTAGTTCAAACAAATGGTTCATTGGCAATATTGAAAGCAAGTTGACGGATTCTTTCGGCAGAATTTCTTCCAAAATGCTTTCCATGCCTAATACTTGGGACGTCATGTTTCCAAAAGTTGTCTGAACACCTTTCGGAGCACCTGTTGTGCCTGATGTGTAAATGATTAGAGCCGTATCTCTTAATGAACGGTGACGCCATTTACATTCTGTTGCTGACGGCAATGTGTAAAGGCTTGGAATATCTATTTTTTCACTGTGTTCATCCATAAGGATTAAGTGTTTTATTGACGGAATTTCTTTTTGAAGTGCAATACCTTTTTCTAAGTTGGCCAGAGAAACTATTAGAACCGACGGTTGACAGTTTGATAATATAGAAACTAATTCATAAATTGTTAACTTGTTATCAAGCGGAACAGTTACCATGCCTGAAATAACGGATGCAAATAAACACGCCCCCAACTCAGGCATAGATTCTGACAAAATCGCAAGTTTATCGCCTTTTTGCATCTGCAAATCAGTAATAAGATAACTTGCCAATTGTTTTGTAAGTATGCTCAAACCCTTGTAGGTGAGTTCTTTCCAGCCGTATTTGTTTCTTTTTCCAAGAGCAATTCTCTCTCCGTATATTTTTGTATTCTTATCTAATAGTGACAGTACATTCTCTTTCATATACTTTTCTCCCCTATATCTATAAAACATTTTATTTTGAATAGTATTATAACATAAATTTTGTGATTTGACTATAATTTTACATATTCAAATTTAAGCAAACATAAGTTTTCGTTTGTGTTCGCATTTTTTATCACATGTTCGGTTGTTGAATTTTCTTCGTCAATACAAACTTGTGACAGCACCGGTTCTCCGTATTGAATGTCATGTTTGAAATAAACATCAATTGATTTTATTGCGTGGTTCTTCCTAAATTCGTAATCAAGAACTTCCAACGCCCAACTGATATAAACCGTGTTATTTACGTGGTTATTGATGTCTAAATCATCATAACGAATTTCAAAAAGTTTTTCCTTGTCTACCCTTGTCAGAGGTTTTAATTTGTTTAGTTTTAAATCGTTTTCTCTCGGTGTAAATTGCAAAAACTTCGGAAATTCTTTTTCAATATTAACGATTGATTTTTTCTTCAAATCTACAATCAGCCAACTTGAAACCGCACGTAAAATTGTTTTTTGAGTTGATGTATCACAAATTTCAAAATCTCTGTAGAATGTGGATTTTTGGCAACCTCTGCTTTCTGTTTTGATTGTAATATCTTTTAAGTTTTGAGGGTTATTTTCAAATTCTATGCGGTAGCGGATTATGAACCAGCCGTAGCCTTTTTTTGCAAGTCCTTCACAACTGTACTCTTCGCCGATTTTCGTGATGGATTTTTCTGCAAGGTCTTGCATATAATTCAGCAAAACGACCGGCTTAATACGGCGGGAACATTCGGTTTCCGCAACTGAAATTGTATAATTTTTATCAAGTGTGTATAGATTACTCATTATAATTCCTATGTTACCGGCTGAAATTAACAGGTTCTACTGCGTATTTTTCTTTAAATTCTTCTACTTCAAGTGCAAAATCTCCGACTGTGGCTTCTTTCAACTTGTTTTTAAGAATGTGGCGAGGAATTGAACTGTTATTTGCCTGAATTATATTTGCCGCAATGTTTGAGCAGTGGTCTGAAATTCTTTCCAGGTCGTTAAGAATTTCAGCGTACACAAAACCTCTTCTTATGTGCGAACGGTCTTTTTTAACCCTTTTGATATGGTTTTTCTTTGCAATATAAGCGATATCATCAACAACCTGTTCTAACGGTTCAATGTGGTAAGCAAGTCCTAAATTGTGGTCAACAAATGAATTAACCGTAATATCAAACACTTCTTTGACCGCATTTACCACGTGCTTAAGTTCTGCAATGGTGTCAGGAGAAAGTGTCCATTCTTTTCTTTGAATTTTTGTTGCCAAATTAAGAATATGTATTGCGTGGTCTGCAATTTTTTCAAAATCCGAAATTGATAGTATGAGTTGTGAAATCTTGTTACTGTCTTCATCAGACAACTCTTTTCCTGACAACTTTTGAAGGAAACTTTCCAATATATCCTGATATTTGTCAATTAGATTTTCGTTTTTATTAATAACTTCTGCAACTTTAGGGTTGTATTGTTTTAGCATTCTAACCGACATAACTAAAGTTTCACGGGTAATTTTAGCCATTGTTGCAGTAACTTTGTAACATTGAGCGATTGCAATGGAAGGTGTTAACAACAAACGTTCATCAAGCACAACAACTTTTTCGTCTTTCTCTTCTTTGACAAAGGTATAAGCCAGTTTTTCAAGAAGTTTTGCAAACGGGAACAGTATCAATGTCGTCACAACGTTAAAGATTGAGTGAACAATTGCAATTCCAAACGGATTTATTGTTTCGTTAAACGGATAGTTTATAAAAAGGTGTCCGAGTTCGTAAAGCGGTAAGAAAATTGCCGCACCTAAAATGTTGAACACAACGTGAACAACCGCAACTCTTTTGGCATTAGTGTTTACTCCGATACTTGATAAAACAGCAGTAACACAGGTTCCGATGTTTTGACCGATAATAATAGGAACCGCCATTGCATAAGATACACTTCCTGTTAATGATAACGCTTGAAGCATACCAACTGATGCTGCCGAACTTTGAATAACTGCTGTTACAATAACACCGACAAATAAGCCGAAAAGTGGGTTCTTGAATGCTGTTAAAACACTGGCAAATCTCGGGTCTTGAGCAAGCGGACTCATTGCGGCAGACATCAATCCCATTCCAAACATTAAAACCGCAAAACCCACAAAAAATGTCCCGAAGTTCTTCCTTCTGGACATGCTGTTAGGAGAAGTCATAATCATTATAACGCCGGCAAGTGCTAAAATTGGAGTGAATGATTCAGGTTTTAATAATTGGATAAAAAAGTTCTCGCTGCTAATTCCGGATAAACTCAAAATCCATGAAGTTATTGTTGTCCCTATGTTTGAACCCATGATAACTCCGATAGCCTGTGATAACTTCATTATTCCGGAGTTTACAAACCCGACTAACATAACGGTTACTGCCGAGGAACTTTGTACCGCCATGGTTATTCCTGCACCGAGGATAAGTCCTTTCCAAGGGCTTGAGGTCATTTTTTCAAGCATTTTTTCCATGTTTCCGCCGGCAATCTTTTCTAATCCCGCTGACATTACCATCATTCCATATAGGAAAAATGCCAGTCCTCCGCATAACTTAAATATTGCAAATATATCCATTATTCTTTCTCCGTTTGAGTTTCATACTTTATAACTTGTTATGTGTAATTTTAGGCACACAGACAAATTATCCAATAAATAAAAAAAATTTTCAATAAATTATCCAAATGTTAAGAAAAAATATACTGTGGAATTTTTATGGGATTTCGTTATATAAAATTTTCGTCGGTATTTTCAACAAGTGTCAGGTCAATCGGAAGTGAAAATCCAAAGGTTGAGCCGTGGTTTGGCTGTGAATTAACAAAAACATGTCCCTGATGTTTTTCGATTGTTGTTTTGACAAGATGCAAGCCAAGTCCTGTGCCTTTTACGCTGTGGGTTTTATTCTCAACTCTGTAAAATCTTTCAAATACTTTTTTCTGAAATTCGGGAGGAATTCCGATTCCTTCATCCCGAACAGTAACCGTTATAAGGTTTTTATCAAGTTCTTTATATAATCTTACTTTGATTGTTGAATCTTGCGGAGCATATTTTATTGCGTTTGAAAGGTAGTTCGTAACCGCTCTTGCTATACTGTCGTAATTGCACATTATAAGCGGAATATCCGTATCTTTTTCCATTTCAATTTTAAGGTTGTGTTCTTTTAGCAAAACTTCAACCTGCGAAACGCAGCTGTCAACGATTTGTCCTAAGTCGTTTTCTGTTTTTTCTATTTTTGCGTTGGCTTCAAGCCTTGAAAAGTCTAAAATATCATTAACCATGCTGTTAAGTCTGATTATTTCAGTGTTAAGAGTTCCGATAAATTCTTTTTGAGTGTCGTAATCAAACTCATCACCGTAATTATACAAAGTATCAATGTAACTTCTCAAAACAGTCACCGGAGTTCTCAATTCGTGCGAAACATTTGAAATAAATTGAGATTTCATCTGGTCGGTTTCGATTTCTTTTGTAACATCAATCATAACGATTATGTAGCCCAAGTAATCCTCACTTTGCGAAAACATCGGTGAAATTATAGACTTTAATATTCGCCCGTCAATCGTAATATTAAACGTAACAGGCTTTGATGATTTTTCGTTTAGAGAAAGTTTTTTGTATTCGTTAATCTTTTCAGCAAAACAAAATTCGCCTTCCGTATCAACATATTGCTGAATGTCCGTGTTTAACAACTGGTCGTCCTGAAGTTCCAGCAACTCTTTTGCGTGGTTATTTATCAAAACAACGTTATCATTGTTATCGCAAACAACAACTCCGTTTGCAATGCTCATCAAAATCGCTTCAAGTTTGTTGCGTTCAAGGGTTAACTGTTCAATATTCTGTTCTTCATACACGTTTAATCTTATCGACATGTCGTTAAAAGCGTTGAACAACTCCTGAACTTCTTCACTGACATCCTTGCTTTCAATTCTGTAGCCAAATTCGCCTGACGAGATTTTACTTACACCATCGTGTAAAATTCTCAATTCTCTTGTTATAAGGTATGTGTTTATTAAAATTACAAATGCGAAAACCAGCCAAACTATTGCAAATACAAACAAAATAGACATTCTTGTAGTTGATGAAATTTTGCTGATGAATGAGCCCGATAAGCCTATCGCAACAGAGCCGATTGTTGTATTGTTTGAGTAATCCATAAGCGGTGAAGATACCGAAATTCCACGTTTTTGCGTGCTTTTTGCAGAATTGTTTTTCGCATTGTATATAATATTACCGTTCGTATCTCTAAATTCTATAAAAACAATATCAGGATGTGATTTTATTATTGAATCCGAATGAGTTTTTAAAATCTTTGAAACTTCGTTTTTAGAAACATTTTTCGTAACCTCAACGCTTTCTATTGCAAGTGTTTTAGACAAAACTTGCCCGAAATTTTGATAAGATTCATTGAGATTTTTTTGGATATTATTCAACGCAAAAACAGCGATAGCCATGATTAGCAATGTGCTTAGTATTAATCCGAATATAATCAGCCTGTTTTGTGTTGTAAAACTTATTTTCTTATGCTCACTCATATTTTGATTATAACATAAAATTATTTTCTATTTATTTTCTATAAAAAAGAGAACCCCGAATGAGATTCTCTTTTTCGTTTGTTCAATGAACAAATTATGACAATTATTCTTTAACGTATTCAGCGTCGATAACGTCGTCGTCATTGTTATTCGAAGATGATGCGTTTGAAGATGCTGATTCGGAATTTGCACTCTGAGCGTTTTCACCTTCTTTTTGAACTGCTTCGTAAGCCTTTTGTGAAATTGCAAACATTGTTTGTTGCAATTCATCTGATAATTTTTTCAATTCATCAGTTGATTTGTTTTCATCAATTGCTTTTTGTAATGCAGTTTTTTGTTCTTCTAATTTAGATTTGTCGTTAGCATCGATTTTACCTTCAAAATCTTTGATAACTCTATCTGCTGATGCAATCATGCTTGAAGCGTTATTTCTGATTTCTGCTTCTTCTTTTTTCTTCTTATCTTCAGCAGCGTTTGCTTCAGCTTCTTTAACCATCTTGTCTATGTCTTGTTCTGACAAGTTAGAAGAATTTGTGATAGTGATTTTTTGTTCTTTATTTGTTGCTTTATCTTTTGCTGAAACGTTTACAATACCGTTAGCATCAATATCAAAAGTAACTTCGATTTGAGG
>CAMAGQ010000024.1 GCA_945833895.1 uncultured bacterium | reverse complement strand
AGTTGTTGAGCCATAATGCCATCTAACGTATTTTGAACCCCGTCTTTCATAGGTTCCTGTACCAACTCGGCACCATTCGCCGGCGTAAATACACCCGCTCCTATTCCGAGAGAAAGCATTGCCACCAAAATTAATTTATTGTTTCTTAAATCTATCCTCATATACCAGCAGTATCCTCCGTCATCATGCCAGCCCAGCCATGCAGCCCTCTTCGGGAAAACCCAGACTCGCTCCACGGCGAAAAACTGACAAAAATAGTTACAACAACTGTCCTTTTGTATCAGGACAAATCCCGAACTAACTTGCACCCCCTTAACCTAAAAAATCCTCCAAAAGATTTGCCCCCTGACAACATTTCCACTGATTGTAAAAGTTTATAACAAAATGCTAAAACTTTTCAGAATTACAAAGAAAATTTAGCGACAACGGCATGCTAAACTTTACGCACACCTCCCCGCCCAAAATCAGCCCGAGTTCTTGAAGTAAATATAATCCCGTTTCATCCTAATTGTGTATTTTTATTAAATTGATTAAAGTTTTTTCCGTTTTTGCCGTATTACTGTACAGAATATAATAGACCTATGTAAAGAAATGTTACATTACATGTCAAAAAGTATCAATACTTTGGAAGAAAATGTTTTTAAATATATGTAGGTCTAAAGTGTAAGGAATGAAAATGTTTCGAGAAACTCTAGAACTATACATCAAAAGAATCTTAGAATTCCTAACATACGCTAAGAATTACATAATCAGAACCAATCCGATACAATCGTTCTGGAATTCAATAGTTGAAGGGATTAAAGACTTCTTGACGATAAAAAAGAAACTAAAAATGGCTCAATATCGATTGAACTACCACAAACACCAACTTAACAAAATGGAACAGTTAATCGCAGAAAACAGCCAGCACAGTTTCTTGAAAGGTACAAATCTAGACCAGAAAAGATAGAAGGCGAAACATGGGTTTACTTATCGGAATAATCAGAAAAAGATTTTTGGTACTGCAAAAGTCTAATGCTGCGTGGAAATTACAACTGATTACGGCAGCGATAGCCGCAGCACAAAATTCTGCATCAAACCTGCTTCAAGCCGGAACTGATTACAAAGCAGAGTCGCTCATTGCTAAAACATTGCAAGAACGACAATACAAAATGAATGCTCTTGAAACCAAGTTAAAGCAACAAAAACAAATGCTTGAAACTCATATCAGCGAATATGATGCCGAAATTAAATCTTGCGACGAAATGATTAATAACGAAGCAAAAGAACTCTTCACCTATAAGGCGGCATAACTTATCTTGTCTGAATAAATAGATTAATAATATCGTTCATTATAGAAGATTGACGCTGATAATTTTGAGCCTTAGCCTCAAGTATTCCGATTTGTTTGCGGTATTCAACAATACTTGACTGGCACTCTTTTGAATTGTTTGCAAGTGCAACTTGAACCTGTTTCGCTTCCTGTAAAACACTTCCCATAGAAATTCCGAGAGCCTCCATAGTTTGTTTAATAATTATCGCACCGGTTTGTTTTGAAACCCCTGACGGTAATTTAGCAATTAACTGCTTCAAAACAGCAACATTAGCGGGATATTCAAAATCGTCCTGCACAGACGGTGCATAATTCCCCAGATTTTGGGCTAAACTTTGATTGAAAGCATTGTCAATAAATGACTGAGAATCAGCCCCCTGAGTTGCCGCTTGGAATTGAAGTTGTGACTTAATTTGCATTTGTCTTTCGGACGGTTGAATAGAACTCTGCAAATTAGGAACTGCATGTTCCGCAAAATCCGAATTTTCAAACTGATCGTTATATACAGCGGAAGTTTGAGGGTTTGCATACTGCCCGCCTGTCAAATCAAAATCATCACCTTCAACAGATTGAGTTTCAAGATTTTCGTAGCCTTGTTCTGTTTGAGTTTGCGGTTCTTCGCTTATTACGACCTCTCCGTTAGGAGCACCCTCGCTTTGCATTTTTAAAGCCTCTACTATCTTTTTTCCAACTCCGTCATTCATATTCTCTATCGCCATCTTTTCCTCATTGTAATTAAATCATCTAAATTATAGTAAAAACATGCTAAATTATCAAGAAAAATTTAATAATCTCAACTAAATAGTTTAAATACAGAGTTTATTTTAATAATGATTCTTGGCTCTTGATAGAGTTATTTCTTCGTGCTATTATCGTGGCAAATGGGGGATATTATGGAAAGTATTGAAATAAACGAGTTTAAAAATTTACCAACCGGTGAAAATATAAATCAAATTGCCGTATTATCAGAGATTCCTGACGGTATTGATTATGAAATTCTCAGCGACAACGCTGATTTAGAATACATCGACTATCTTAACCTAACTAAAGTTGTTGAGGTTTTGGCGGAATTTTTCGACGTGAACGCTGCCGCTTTGGCTAAAGATGCAAAATTAAGTTCGGTCGCTCTTGGAAGTTCTACAGAAACCGCGTTTGAAAAAATCATTGAAAACGACCCGTTATCACTAACTTATGGCACTATCGGATTTAGCAAAGAAGTTACGATTGAACTTGCTATGCAGATAAAAGCCATGAACATCAAAAATATTATTTCTACAAATTTTTCAAAAGAAGCTGCCGAATATCTGCAAAAAAATACGGAAATGAACATTATAAAAATAAAAAGCCCGCTGCAAGAAGTTTTAGGTTTCAACACTAAAGACATAAAAGTAACCCCGTTCGGCTACTTGATTCAAGAGCAAAACCAAAGCAAATTAACAAAATCATCTTTCAAAGTTGCGGGCAAAGTAAAGCCAACCCAACAACAGGCAGAAGATGCAATTTTTGCTTGGAAACTTGCAAAATATACGACAAGTAATTCCGCCGTAATCGTTAAGGATTTAGCATCAAAAGCGATTGTGCAATCTATCGGAAACCTTTCAGATGCTGTGGAATCGGCGATGGATATTGCCTGCGAAAACAGCAAAGATGCCGTATTGGCGGTTGACGGCGTAATCGAAAATCAAGAAGTGATTAATGCCGCAATTCAAGGCAGAATCGGACTTATCATAGAATCAGGCAACGGTATAAATTCGCAAAAGATTGTATCGTTAACCGACAAATACAACATTTCTCTAATTCACACCGGAATTAGGAATTACAGATACTGGAGATAAAACATTATGGGCGTAAAATCATGGGATGAATATTTTTTAGACCTTGCCAAAACTTGTGCAAGCCGTTCAAATTGTCTTAGAGCTCAAGTCGGAGCCGTTATTGTCGGAGAAGACAAAAAAATTAAAGCAACCGGCTACAACGGAACACCCTCAAAAGTAGAGTCCTGTATGGAACGTGGCGAATGTTACAGGATTAAAAACAACATCGCTTCAGGCACAAAATATGAAACATGCCGCTCCATTCACGCAGAGCAAAACGCAATTATTCAAGCAGGGCAAGACCGCTGCAAAGATGCTACAATATACATTTGGGGGCATAATTTCATTTGTATTCTATGTAAGCGTTTCATCGTTCAGGCAGGAATTAAAAACTGCGTCCTGAAAAAAGATGATAATTCACCTATCGAAAGAATTTCGGTCGAAACCATTCGCAAAGAACTTGATGAACAAAAATAAAAAACAGTCACAACACAACAAGAACAAGTGTTATGAATAGTCTTGCCGTGCAGATAAAAACTTAAGTTACCATTGGTTAATATCTGTTCGGCGGCGGCAACAGAGGTTTGAACAAGAAATTCTGTGTTCCTAAGCCCTGAAACGGAGTTCTTGCGTGGTGATTTTTTTCGTATTTTGCTCTGCCTTCAGCCTTCATTGCCGCCAATTCGTTTCGCTGATTTTTATTGAGTATCTTTTCAAATTCTTGAGTATTTTTCTTTCTGATATCTCGTGCCTGTTTTTCAAGAGCACTTATTTCAGCGTTAAGAATGTCTGCTCTCTCTTTTTGTTCTTTTTCCGAAAGTTTTGTTAATGACAACATTTCTAATTCTTGACGTTTAACAGAAAGTTGTATCATCACCGGTTTCATCTCTTCACGTCCCTGTTGGTGGATAACTCGTGCTTTTTCTTTTTGTTTATCGGACAAATTCAGACGTTGTTCAAACTGTCTTCTCATCTGTTCTTTATGATTAGTGGGTTTGAACATTACCGAAACATTGTCAGCAGGGGTTTTAGTTCCTGTTGATTGAGCAACATTTTCGAAACCGCATATACAAATAAGTGATAAAAATACAATTAATATTCTCATAACACCCTTCCTTTTAGTCATTATAACAAATCCTTTAATTTTTCTGCCAATTCTTTTTTTGCATTGTAAATTCTTGATTTCACCGTACCGATAGGACAATTCAATCTTTTTGCACAATCCTCATAGGTATATCCGTTAATCTCGCACATTACGATAACCTCTTTGAACTTTGGTCTGAGTGAATTTATAGCATTGACAATTTTTTTCTGACGTTCAAGGCTGACAACTTTATCTTCCGGTGAGATTTTTTTATCTTTTATACTGTCTATTACAAAATCATCCGAGGTGGAAGTTTGGAAAACCTTGCGATAAGACGATTTTAAATAGTCAAGAGAAGCGTTTTTTGTGACCATGGAAATCCAACTTTTTATAGAACCCTGTTCTTTATATTTGTCGGAATTTTTCCAGATTTTAAGGTACACCTCTTGTTCTAAATCTTCGTTATCTTCCTTAGTAATAAGACGTATTATACTTTTAATATTTTGTTTATTAGTTTGTATTACTTTGTTAAAATCCATTCAACTTCCATTTTTATTGATTATTCAATATATATAAGTCCGTAGGAATCAACCGGCAGACCTAAATCTTCGGCACTCAATGTTGTTCCGTACTTCAATGTATCAGATACATCGGTGTTAAGATTGATTACCCCGAGAGTAGTTCCGCTCGCCATTAACAGGAACAAAGCACAGGCAACTTTTACTTTTGCCCAATTTCTTTTCTGTTCTTTATAGTAAGGTTTTGCCTCTTGAATTAATTCTGAAACACGAAGCATTTTTTCGTGTTCATGCCGGCAATCTTCGCATGTGCGGATATGCTCATTCAATTCTTCCTCTGAGCGGAAAACAAATAGTGATTCGTATTTGGAACATTTATCTTTCATTTTCTTAACCTCTGTACCTATATAACGATTATAAATTAAAAAAGTTCATTTTTCTATGTATTAAGTTAAAATATATTTTAAAGTTCTTGCACTCAAGAATTATTAATAGTAAAATGTTAGTAATGATATAGGGGGAGATTATGGAATTTTTTAGAAGACATAGAAAAATTTTATTCATATTGATTACCGTAGCATTTATGTTAATGTGCATAAGCCCAATGGTAATCGGATTTTTAACAATGAACTAATCAAAAGTAGTAATAAACAAATTTAATAATGAGAAATTTAATAAAAAAATTTTTAATATGCTGGATAATTATTTCGTGTTGCACATGCTTGTTTGTGCCGGCATTTGCGGTGCAATCAAAATCGTCGCTTGACCAAAAATTAAAGCAAACAAACACCAAGCGATATTATTTTATGCAAAAGAAAAAACAAGCCGATCTTCGTTTGAGATCCGAACGAAATAAACTAAGCAACAATCAGCAACGACTGGAAACTGCTCAGGTAAGACTTAGACAAAAAACTCAGCAGTACAATGAATTAACAGCAAATCTTTCCGCAATGGAACTTCAATTAAATACGGCGATTGCTGAATTTAGAGAAATAGATACTCAGATGAAATCCAGAATACGACAGGCTTATAAACATCAGCGTTCAGGCATGTTCGAGTTGTTATTGGCATCTACCGATATAAATTCGTTTCTTGATACCATATATTTTGAAAAAATAGTCATAAAAGAAGATTACAAGAGAATGCAGGCGGTAAAAGCCAAAGCCAACCATATTGCAGAACTTAAAACTCAAGTTCAGGCACAAAAACGTCTTGTTGAAGCCTCATTGAAAGATATTAACGACCAGAAAATAACTATTCAAAACTCAATCGCCGAAAATAAAAATATGATTGACAAATTGAATAAGGATAAAAGTTATTACGAACGTTCCGAGCGTGAACTGGCAAGACAATCCGCAAGTATTCAAAGCATGATTGCGAAATTAACCTCAAGAAATTCCCGCCCTGGTGCTCCGCAGGTAAAAGTTGCATCATCAGGCTTTATATATCCGATATCAGGACCTATAACATCTCCATTCGGCTGGAGAACCCACCCGATATTCAAGAGTAGAATTTTCCACTCAGGAATTGATATCGGAGGACCGAACGGCGGAGCAATCAAAGCATCTAACGACGGACGTGTAATATATTCAGGATGGTACGGCGGATATGGTAAAGTTGTAATCCTTGACCACGGCGTAATTAACGGCAAACCAATTACAACTCTATACGGACACATGTCAGCAATCAACGTAAGCAACGGACAAAACGTTAAAAAAGGTCAAACAATCGGCAGAGAAGGTTCAACAGGATACAGCACGGGGCCGCATTGCCACTTTGAAGTCAGAGTAAACGGTAAACCAACTAATCCGTTAAATTATATTTAAAAAGGAAAAAACATTGAGAAAAGAAATATTATCAGCATTAATAATAGCATTAGTATCAATTCCGGGTTCGGTTTACGGGATTGATAACAGTGATTATGAAGGTTTTGCAATAACCCCTGAGGATTTGGAAGAAAGATTTTACCAATCCCCGTTGAGTACTGTTGCCCCTGAGGTTCGCACAAACGAGCCTGATGTTTCGTTTGCTTTTGACCATAAGGGCAGACAATATAAAGAATTGGATGACGGTCGTGCTCCGTTGTTTAAGCAAGTTCGACTAAAACTTACCGATGTTTTATACAACAGACACCCTAAACCAGTTGAACCTGAATACTTAAAAGAGTACGGAGAAACCAAAGTTCCTATTTCTCAAAGGTTGAAATTCTGGAAAAAGTCTACAGTTGAACAAGTTCAGACCGAAGAAAACGTTATTGAAAAAGATAAAGGTACGATATCTGATTCAATTCAAGAACAAATTGACATGGATGCGGATATTAAAAAAGACGAATTGTCGCTGGAATCAGGAATCAGCGAACAGGTCGTTCAAAAAGAAGCGGTACTGGATTCCGAGAACGTTTCATTTGATGATGAAACGGGCGATATGATTGCTACAGGCAGACCTGTTTTAACCCTGCCGCAACAAAATACAAAAATTATTGCGGACAAAATGACTTACAACCAGGATGCCAACATATTAAAAGCGATTGACAATGTCATAGTTATTAAAAACGGCATGGTCACTAAAGCCGACTACATTGAAGTTGACATGAACGAAGAAACAATAATTTCCGATAATGTTGAAGTCAAACCGAGTTCAATGATGCTTAATGCTAAAAAAGCGGTACAGAAAGACGGTTTGATAGTTCTGACAGACGGTTATTTTCATTCCGACCAGTCTGAAATTCACAGATTATCTTCAAGAATGATTGGTCCTAGATTTTCAAACATGGTTTTGAATGATGAAGATAAGGCATTATTCTTAGGCGATCCGTCAGGCAACAATGTTCATATTTACATCAAAGACCTTTATGTTGAAGCAAGAAAAGACCATGACGTAATAAAAGCAAAGAAAATAGAATTTAGCAAAAACGGAAGAAAATGGTTTACGTGGCCTAGTTTGACAGCATACACGAACAAGGAACGTGATTATTTTGAAGCAAATTATCCTGAATTCGGAAGCCGCAGAAAAGTTGGTATGTTCTTAGGCCCCGGTTTTACTTTTGGCGGCCCTAACGGTTCTATAATGAAGGTTATACCGTTCTTGAATTACAAGGATGATTTCGGATTTGGCGGTGCGTTAAAATATCGTTCACCGTTTAACTCAACAGAATTGGGTTACGGCTCATCAAAAGATATCTTTTTCATGAGAGGTATTCAGAGATTAGACGATAATTTATTTGTTCAATATTCGGCGAATTCTTACATTGATGACTGGTTTTTAGGTGCAAGAATGCCTAAATATATGGTTGAAACTTACTTTGATAAAAGCCATACCATACCGAATTTCTTAACCGAAAAAAGACCGTTAACATTCCGTCACCGTGCAGGTTTTGGTTTAATGGAAGACAATGACAGAAACTTCAACGGGGAAAAAATCAGCAGTAACGGCACTACAACAACAAGATTAAGATATATGGCTGAAATCAACCAGAAAATTTATTCATACAGAAATCCTGAAAATAAATTTTACTTTAATTTTGACTTTGTAATGCAGGGTTCTGCAGCGTTATACGGAACAGGTGATACTCAGTTCATAGCAAGAGTAGGTCCTAGGGCACACTTGCAATACAAAAACTGGATGCAGGATATCGGATATTTCCAATCAGGATACGACGATAATACACCTGTGCCAAGATACGACAGATACAGATACGGACATTCTTCTGTTTATCTTTCGGAAATTATCCGCTTGAATAAATACATTTCAGTAGGTTGGTCAGGCATGGTGAACTTGAGCGGAGATGCTCCAAATGACAGATTATTCCAAGAAAACAGATTTGCTGTTGCAATCGGGCCTGACGATTTGAAAATCAGAATCGGTTATGACTTCATCAGAGAAACAACTTTCTTTGGTTTTGACCTTGCTTTTGATACAAAAGGAACAAGCATAAACTACGGTAAAATGGAAATCAAAAACCCTGAACGTCTTGGCAGAAAGAAAAAAGAAGAAGATAGGCAAATCGCTTTCGCTCCTGCCGCAACACCTGTTGAAACCGAAAATAATACAATCTTTAGCAGAGGTAAAAATAAACCGAAACAACCTGTTTTACAATATGCACAGGTAATAAACATAGAAGATCCTGATAAGGAACAGATTGATTAATTATGTTGGAAAAGTTACAAAAAGAACTCATTAAATATGGGGAAATAGCAGGAAGTAAAGGATATTCACCCGGGATATCTGGGAATATTTCTGCACGACTTGAAGACAAAATAATTATAACCTCATCAGGCTCAGCGAACGGTTTTCTAACAGAAGAAGATTTCAGCGTAATTGATATGGACGGGAATTTTGTAGAAGGTAATCCGAAACCTTCCAGTGAAAGATTTTTACATGTCGAATTTTATAAAAAAAGACCTGATGTAAACAGCGTATTCCATTTGCATTCACCGTATCTGACAGCGTTTGCAGCGTCGGGTTGTGCGTTAGAAGAGAATGTTTCACCTGAAATAATCTACTGTTTTAAAGAAATTCCGCTTGCACCTTACGCTATTCCGGGGT
Organism: uncultured bacterium; assembly: GCA_945833895.1. Classification (GTDB taxonomy): domain Bacteria; phylum Cyanobacteriota; class Vampirovibrionia; order Gastranaerophilales; family Gastranaerophilaceae; genus Zag111. Next base: position 6,984 of record CAMAGQ010000024.1, on the reverse strand, counting down.
CAAAAGAGTTGGTTGATAAAACGTCGATTTTATTTAAAGATTATGATATAGTACTTATGCAGAACCACGGCGTTGTTGCAGGAGCAAACACAATAAAACAAGTTTATTTGAATTTAGAACTTGCAGAAGAATACGCAAAAACAATACTTTTTACAAAACTGCTTGATGGTGCTAAAATATTAGCATCCGAAGAAGTTGAAAAGATTTTATTATTAAGAAACAGTTAAAAGAGGATTAAATAGTGTCAATAACATTAGAAAACAAACAGGGATTAATCGCCGGCGACGGAATATTACCGGTACGTATGGCTCAATATGCGAAAGAAAACGGTTTTGAAGTTGTATGTATTTCACTTGCAAAAGATAACGTTCATCAACTTAAAAAATACTGTTCTAAAGTATATTCTTGCCACCCCGGAGAAATAAATAAAGTTGAAAAGATTTTAAAAGATGAAGGAATTAAACAAATAACCTTTTTGGGAAAAGTTCATAAAAAAGTATTACTTCAACTGCATAAATTTGATAAACGTGCAATTGACTTATTGAAAGAAGCAACAAGGTTAAACGACGATAAAGTTATGCTGATGATTGTTGAAGAACTTGCAAAAATAGGAGTTGAAGTTCTTGATCAAACTATTTTTATCAAAAATTTAATGATACCGGCAGGGGTTCTTGGCAAACATAAACCGACAGAAAGCCAGATGGAGGACGTTAATTACGGATTTTGGCTTGCAAAAGAAATGGGTAAACTTGACGTCGGACAATCTGTTGTAATCAAGGATAAGATGATTATGGCGGTTGAAGCGATTGAAGGTACTGATGTTTGTATTAAACGCGGTGCTAAATTGGCAAAAAGTGATGCCGTTGTTGTTAAAGTTGCAAAACCAAAACAAGACAGAAGATTTGATATTCCTGCAATAGGAATGAAAACGCTAAGAACAATGAGCCACAAAAAAGCATCTCTGATTGCGGTTGAAGCAAACCAGACAATAATCGTCGATCAGGAAAAAGTAATTCAATATGCTGACAGTCACAACATCGTAATAATGGCGGTATAGATGAAAAAATTATTTATTGTTACAGGTGAATATTCCGGAGATATGCACGCAGCAAAAGTAGTCAAAGAATTGAAAGCTTTAGATTGCGACCTTGAAATTGAGGGCATTGGCGGAATAAATCTTGAAAATGAAGGGGTTAAACTTTTCAGAAATCAGGACAAAATGTCCGCTGTCGGAATTTCACCAAGCATTATTATTAACCATTTTAAACTCGGGAAATCTCTGGTAAATTATCTGGTGAACGATTACAAACCTGATTTGGTTCTGTTGATTGACTACGGAGCGTTCAATCTTTCGATTGCAAAATTTTTACATAAGGCTGGAATTAAGATATATTATTACATTCCGCCGCAAGTTTGGGCAAGCCGCAAATACAGAATAAAATTGATAAAAAAATTTGTGGATAAAGTTCTTTGTATATTTCCTTTTGAAAAAGCACTGTACGCTCAATTCGGAATAGATACGTACTATTGCGGGCATCCGCTTGTCGCTCAGCTTCCTGCACCAGCCGGCAAAAGAGAGTTCTTGAGAAAGCACGGATTTGATATTGAACGTCCTTTTGTGTCTGTTTTCCCGGGGTCAAGAGAATTTGAGTTAAAAAATCTCATGCCTGTATTCAAGGCTGCGGCTGAAAAATTACAGCACAGACATCCTGAATTGCAAATATGTTTTTCTCAAGCCCCAAATCTTTCTGATGAAACATATAATAAATATCTTGGGGATACAGAGTTTAAGGTTATCAAAGGCGAAAACCACGCAATGCTGAGCGTTTCTGATGTGCTAATTCTTGCTTCAGGCACTGTGGCGTTAGAGGCTTGTTTGTATAAAACTCCGATGATAATTGCGTACAAAGGGCCGCAGTTGTTCTATTGGATTTACCTGCTTGTCAGATGTATAAAAATGGTTTCACTGCCAAATATTATCGCAAATCGCTTAATCGTACCTGAATTAATTCAGCAAAACGCAACCTCCACAAACATTGTAATGAATATAGAAAAACTGTTGTACAACGAAGAAAGAAGAACCCAAAATATTAAAGATTTAGGAGAGGTAAAAAAACTGTTATCAAACAAAAATTCTGCACTTGAAGTCGCAAAAATTATTGATACAGAACTATTTCCTTAATATAACTTTAAACAACCTGCAAATTTAGCAATTTTTACTTTTTATGTGCGTTAATAAAACTGTAGGTCAGTGTATGAGCAACTCAATAGAAACATTAAGATATAATCAAAAATTTGTGTTTGAAGACATCACAAATCGTCAAGCACCGAGTGATTATTGGTTTAAAAGTCCACTGCCGCCTACAATACCGCAAAAACATGAACAAACACAACAAACTGAAAATGGTGATACATATAACGTAACGGGATTTAAAATTATAACACCAGAGGAAGCACGAAAAACTCATAACACAAAAGTCATAGGACTTTCAGTTGCAGGGGCAACAATCGTTACGGGTCTTGGTGTTTTTGCACTGATGCGTGGCGGCGGTAACAAAAAATTACACCAAGGCTTGAACGCTTTAAAAAGTTACTTTGAAAAGAAAATTGAAACAATAAAAATCGATAATAAAAAAATTGAAACAATGGATAAAATCTATATGCGAGCAATTAACGTTATCGACAACCTTATGGAAAAAAGTGAAGCCGTGAATAACTTTACGACTTTTAAAGACCTTCTTTTCAAAAAAATAATGCACGTTACTGATTTTACAGGCAAAATTCACGATGGAATTACAAAACAGTTTATAAAAATCGGACGCAGAGCGGTTGAAAGTTCTTACTCAGGCACAGAAAACAAGATTATATCTGCACTCGGAGAATCCAGAAAAACAACTCACCGCATTTTACTTGAAAAACCTGAGGAAATAATCGAAATTAACGGTAAAAAAGATACTAAAACAAATTGGGTTAAATTGCTCAGAAGTTTAGACGAAGAATTTCAAGACCGTTATTACAAAGACTTTGACTTAAACGCCCTGAAAAAACGCTACTACACTGTGAACCAAATTGCCCAAAGTCTTGGCACAAAACTGTCCAAGTTGAAAAACTTCTTCTCAACAGACGTCTACAAAAAATTCATTGCTGACGGGAAAATCGCCAAAGAAAAAGAAGCAATCATTAGGGCTACAAAACAACAACGAAAAGGGATTTCCTACACTCAAAACGAAATGATTAAAGCCTCTGAATTTTCATTAAGAAAAGTAGCAAGTTTCATCAGTTTTAGAGATGATGAAAACAGACAATTGCTAAAATCGATTATGCAGGAGTTGAAAAATTGTCAAAAATATCCAAAAGATAGAACAGCGGCAAATCAAAAAATCCTTGAAGCCGTTGAACAGTTGTCTGAAAATTTAAAAAGTAACAAAGTTGAAAGATTCATTGATAATGATAAGTTAAATGTTGCACTCGCAGAACTGAACATCATAAAAAACAACATGACAGGCTATAAACAAGGTGTAGTGGAAGATATCCTAACTATTTATAAAAACTTACTTCCTGAAAACGAATACAAAAAGATAAAAGAAACATATCTAAAGAGTGTAAAATCTCTGGATAAATCTATAAAACTGGAAACAGAGGACTTTACGAATAAATTAAGAGATTTGACAATGGGTTCTGCACCGACAGATATGTTGACAATGGTTGGCTCGCTTGGGGTTTTGGGTTATCACCTTGGCAAATCCGACGACAACGACCAGAGAACATCAATCGCACTAAAATACGGATTTCCTGCACTGGCAGGTATTGCGGTTTCCCTATATTGCAACGCCAAACTCTTTGCAGGCTCAAAATCACTTATTGTCGGTTCTATATCGACCTGGGTACTTAACAAAATCGGAACAAGTTCTGATAATTACATTAAAAAACGCAAAGCGGCACGTCAAAACATGGCATAAGAATTCCATTTGGGAATGAAGTAGGGATTTTGTAACAATTTTTGTCATCGAATTACGTAACATATACAAGTATGACGAAATTTTAAGCCACCCCATCCTAACCTTGTTGTGCTTTTTTCTTTTTAAATCTTTCAAAGAAGAACAGAACCGTACAAATCACAACGCAAATCATAGTCGAAATCATCCAGAACGCAATTGCTCCGTTCCATCCGAACTTATCAACTACAAAACCTGTTCCGCCTGATGATAACGCAGCACCAACGTAACCGAAAATTCCTGTAAAACCGATTGATGCTGAAGCAACTTTTTTAGAACTGCTTTCAACGGCACAAAGTCCGCCGATTAACATTTGCGGGCCTGCCGTAAACACGCCAATCATTGCAGCATATACGTAGTCAAGAATTTCAAATATCGGTTTGCCTGACGGGTTTGTCGCGAACAGGTACAAACTTACGATTAACAATATTAAGAAAATAATATTTACAGAAGTTCTGTTTCCTTTGAATATTTTATCGGAAATTACACCTGCCATAATCGCACCGCCAGAACCTACAAGTGCCAGTGTACTAAGTTTTGCACTTGCAATCGTCAAGGCATTTCCTTTGACTTCGACAAGGTATTTTACAAGCCAATCTTCTGTTCCAAATCTTATGATATATACAAAAATGTACGCTATTGCAAGCATCCAGATTATCGGGTTACAAAGAATATGTTCCTTGAATATTTGGAAATACGGAGTATCGTCGGTTTCCTCTTTAGTTGCTTCTTTTACCGGTTCATTGTTGTATTTTTCGATATCCGGCAAGCCGAGAGTTTGCGGTTTATCACGTAATCTGTCAAACAGCCATACTCCCGTAATAATACAAATTATTGCAGGAACATAAAACGCTGCCATCCAGCCGAATTTATCAATAACAAACCCTGAAAGTGCAACGGCACTAAATACACCTATCTGGTGAGAAGTTGACCAGATAGACCATTTTGTCCCTCTTTCCGAGTTAGAAAACCAATAAGATAAACTTTTAGCAACCGGCGGAAATCCGCAAGATTGAAACCAACCGTTTGCTCCCCAGAAAAATGCAAGTATCCACAACAAAACAGTTGCAGAAGGCAATCCGAAGAAACTTACGTGCCCCGGAGTTATGAACATTGCACTCAAAACAAAGCAAATATTACAAATCGCCGATAAAATCAGTGCTGTCGGTAAAAATGTTCTTACGTTTGCTTTATCAGCAATTACACCATTCACAAATTTCCCGATACCGTAGGTTACATATAGCGTTGAACCCAACAAACCCAGTTCGGTATTTGACAAGTTCAATGCCTTGCCCATTGACGGCAACGCTACCGCTATATTTTTTCTGCATAAATGGAATACTACATAAGCGATAAAACTTGAGTAAAATATTCTCCATCTCCAATGTTTATATAAGGAAGATACTTTTTCAGAATCCTGAATAGGTTCTGCTGACGGAGGTTCTTTAAAAAAGGCTCCTATTTTTTTTAACATAACATTCTCCTACTTGTTATTCTTAATTACTTGTATATTTCGGGTTTCAGTAAGTTCTTGTCTTGCGTTTTTAATGATTTCTCTTTTTTCTTCGTCCAAACTTCTGCCGTTTGCCAGTCTGTCAATAAATCCCGTATTTAATTTTACAGCCTTTTCAAGAGCACCGATTTCTTCTAAAACAGGTTTGATTGAATTGAAATCATATCCGAAAGTTTGTTTTGAATTATATACAAGTTGGTCGCCTTCCTGTGAAGTTATAGCAGAACCGCCTTGTTCAAAATACAACTTAAACACAGATTTCAAATCCTGCATTTCTGATTGCAAGGTCGTTACTGTTTGCTGTAAACGCAAAAATCTTTCAAATAAATATTCAACATTTTCTAACTGCTTGCTTTCCCAGTTGTATTTTTGTGTGTACAACTTCTTCAATTTAGGGTAAGCAAGAGCAAGCCCCATTGTATCACCCATTGCTCTGTGGTGGTCTTTTAACTCGACTTTGAATTTTTCTGTTAAAGCGTTTAATCCGTGTGCTTCCAAATCCGGATAAATTTCCTTAAACATCTGCTGGGTATCAATTCTCTCGTTGTTGATTTCCTCACCTGTTACACGTTTTGAAGCTTCATTTATAAATGAATAATCAAATATTGCGTTGTGAGCAACTATCGGATAATCGCCGATAAATTCCAGAATTTTTGGCATAATTTCTACTTCTGTCGGAGCATCTGCAACCATTTCCGCCGTTATTCCGTGAATTGCTATACTTGATTTTCTTATATGCTGTTCCGGATTGATAAGAGTTTGAAACTCATCTTTAATTTTGCCGTTTTCAAGCCTCACAGCAGCAAATTCGACCATTTTTTCTCTTGTATAATCCAATCCGGTCGTTTCCGTATCTAAAACAATTTCAATTACTTTTTTTCTCGCCATTTTACTATCCTAAATGTATCATCATCTTTGATAATAGCACAAAAGTTTTTTCTATGTTAATATTTTGAAGTATAATTTAATAAAGAGGGTTTATTATGGCTAATGTTATTGATTTATCTGACAACAACTTTGATTCTGAAGTTCTGAATTCATCAATACCTGTGGTTGTTGATTTTTGGGCAACATGGTGCGGACCTTGCAGAAAATTATCGCCTGTTCTTGACAGTGTCGCCGAAGAATATGAAAACAGAGTAAAATTTGTCAAAGTAAATATCGAAGAATGTATTGAAACCGCTAAAAAATATTCGATAAGCGGACTTCCGAGTTTGCTAATCTTCAAACAGGGTGAACCGATTGAACGCATGGCAGGTTCTATCCCTAAAAGTACAATTATTTCTAACATAGAAAAAACGCTATAAGTAACTTATAGCGTTTTTTCTTTATTATCGTATTAATATTTTATTAGTTAAAATATCTTTTCAAAAGACCGTCAAAACCTCTACCGTGTCTTGCTTCATCCTTAGCCATTTCGTGAACTGTGTCATGAATTGCATCGTAGCCAAGTTCTTTTGCTCTTTTAGCGATTTC
>CAMAGQ010000023.1 GCA_945833895.1 uncultured bacterium | reverse complement strand
TAATTTTCTTGATATTTAGAAATCAATTTTTGAAAACGGACTATTTATACACTTTACGCCAATCTTGTGATAAAAAAGGACTGAAAATTCAGTCCTCTTTTATGGAGCGGAAGACGAGACTCGAACTCGCGACAGTCTGCTTGGAAGGCAGATACTCTACCAACTGAGCTACTTCCGCATGAAAGTTTTACTCTACACCTCTTATGTTACTATAAATATTTTTGAAAATCAAGACTCACTTACCTCGCATCTTCTAATACTTTGTAATTAGTAAAAAATACTAACCAAACATCAAGAAAATCTATTCTCTGGAATGGTGAAAAATTACTCCATGACAGGTTAAAATAATAATGTAAGTTCAATTTGTCCAAGCACTTTTTCGGGGTTGCGACAAGATTTTTTCTTTTTGCGGTTTGGTATAAACATCTTGAACTTACACCTTACTTCAAAAATTTTTCATGTTTTATAACTTCCGGTTTGTCAAGCAATTTGCAAGACAAACCTTTTTATTTTATAATCGTTTTGTAAAATTTTATAGGAGTAATTTATTATGACAACAGAAGTTAGAGCAAGCCATATTCTTGTTAAAACAGAAGAAGAAGCTAAAAGTTTGTATGAAGAAATTAAAAATGGTGCATCTTTTGCAGAATTAGCAGAAAAGAAATCCCTTTGCCCATCAGGTCAAAACGGCGGTGATTTAGGGTTCTTTGGCAAAGGTATGATGGTTAAGCCGTTTGAAGAGGCTGCGTTTGCACTTGAAGTCGGCGAACTTTCTCAACCTGTTCAAACTCAATTCGGCTGGCACTTAATTGAACTTACAGGCAAAAACTAAAATGAATAATCTTACAGTAATTAAAAATTTCATGGCTGACAAAAACTTGAATTACCTGCTGGTTAATTCGACTAACCAATTTTTGGTTGAATATAACACTTTGAAAGAAAATTCCCGTTATAAACTGACGAAATTTTCGGGTTCTACCGGAGAAGCTCTTGTATCCCCTGATAAAATTTATTTATTCGTGGACGGGCGTTATCATATTCAAGCGGATCAAGAAGTCGACCATGAAATTGTTACTGTAGTAAAACTCCAAAATAACCAGAGTGCATTAGATGAAATTGTAAAAATAATTCCGCAAGATGAAACTCTGGGAATTTTTGCCCGCAAAGTTTCGCAAAAAAAATATGAATATTTTAAATCACAAAGAAATATCTTGTTGCTAGACAATGACCCGATTGATGAAGATTTTGAAATTTCAACAGAAGGTAATATTCAACTTGATATTTCGTTAACAGGTTTATCGGCTGATGAAAAAATCAGGAAAATTTCAGACAATTTAAAAGAGGATGAATGTATTTACCTGACTGATTTAGATGAGGTTTCATACCTTTATAATATGAGAAATTTTTCTCAGAATTTCTCTGCAAAAATCAAGGCTCGTGCGATTATTTATAAAGATAAAAATAACTTGTACCAAGGTGAAAATCTTAAACAGTTAGAAAACGAATTAAAAACGATTAACAAAAAAGTTTATGTTGATAAATCATCTATAAACGCTTATGACTACGGACTTTTAGGAGAAAACTCCGTTGAGTTAACCGAAAATCCTGTCCAGATAATGAAATCGCAAAAAAATGATGTAGAACTAAAACATTTAAAATCAGCCTTCAACAGAACTGATAACGCTGTTCGGGCGATTAGAAAATTTATTGAAGATAACGAAAACCTTTCAGAATATGATATTGCAAGTCAACTGGAAAAAGAATTTAAAAAACAAGGGGCAGTGGACTTGAGTTTCAATTCAATCGTTGCAAAGGATAAAAATTCCGCACTGGCACATTACTCAAAATCATCAAAAGACGAAATCATAAAAGAAGGAAGCCTTATCCTGATTGACTGCGGGGCATATTTTGAAGGCGGACTTGCCACTGATATTACAAGAGTTTTTGTAAAAGGTCAGCCGTCAGATTTGCAAAAGAAAATTTATACTTATGTTTTGAAAGCATTTCTGCGTGCATTCAATTACACAAAAATTCACAAGCAAAGACCCGTCAGCGGGTACGAAATCGACAAACAGGTTCAAAAATTATTTGCGGAACTTGATTTGGACGGTTTTGTGTTCAATCACGGCTTAGGTCACGGAATTGGAATAAACGTTCACGAATATCCGCCAAAGCTAAGCCCTCACGAGATTTCAAAAGTTTCGCTAAAAGAGGGGATGTGTTTTTCCATTGAACCCGGACTTTATAAGGAAGGATTTTTCGGGGTAAGGTTGGAAAATTCCTGCTACTATAAAAACGACAAAATACATTCATTTGTCAAAATGAATTATGAGAAAAAGTTGATTAATTTTGACTTGTTGACGGACATTGAAAAGGTTCAACTGGAAGAATTTGAGGTGTTGTAATGGAAATCACAAGCGTAAACAACGAACTGGTTAAAAATACAGTCAAACTTCAACAAAAAAAGTACCGCAGTGCGGAAAATAAGTTCCTGCTTGAAGGCTACAAGGCAATAAAAGAGGCGTTTGACTCAGGAATAGTTCTTGAAAAAATTTTTGTCAACAAAAACAAAATCGCCGAGTACGATTTTGCAAAAGATATTTTGGTAGAAACAACTGAACCTGTATTGAAAAAACTCGCGACAACCGACTCTGCTCCTGAATCCGTCGCAATCGGAATTCAAAAAGTCTACGATATTGAGATTTTGAAAAACTTGAAAAAAGTTGTATTACTCGAAAACATAAAAGATTTGGGAAATCTTGGTACAATTATCCGCTCATCTGTTGCATTTGGAGCAGAAGCGATTGTGCTATACGGTGACAGTGTGGATATTTACAACCCGAAATGCGTTCGCTCGTCTGTCGGAAACCTTTGGAAGTTGCCGATTTTTCACATAAAAGATTATGCAGTTTTAGAACAAACTTTTGCGAAATTTCAACGGATTGCAACACTTCCAAGAAGTAACAATTTGCTAAAACAATTCAAAATCAAAACGCCTGCGGTTATCCTGTTTGGAAGCGAAGCCTCAGGATTGTCTGACGAATTGATAGAATTTTCAACCAATTCAGTCAAAATTGAAATGGCAAAAACAGTTGAATCGCTGAATTTAGCGGCATCTGTTTCCGTAATTTTATATGAATTATTTGTGGAGTAATTGAAAATGAAAAACGCTGAAATCGCAACAGAAAACTTTAAAAACGGATATAATTGTGCCCAGTCAGTATTTATGACATACGCTGAAAAATTCGGATTTGATAAAGAAACGGCACTAAAAATGTCCTCTTCATTCGGGGGCGGAATGGGCAGAATGCGTGAAGTCTGCGGTGCTGTGAGTTCAATGTTTATGATAGCAGGACTTGCCAAAGGCTACACCGAAAACAATAACGATGAAATCAAAGCGAAACATTATGAATTAATCCAAAACCTTGCTGAAAAGTTCAAAAAGCACCACCAAACTATAATTTGCCGTGAGCTTTTAGGACTTGAAGAAGGGGAACACTCTTCATTTGTACCGACAAAAAGAACTGAACAATACTACGAAGAACGCCCTTGCGAACATTTTATAGCAACCGCCTGCGATATAATTGATGAGTATATTCTTTAAAAAGATATTCCGCTACCATTCATATAAATCGACCCGCAAGAAATACCTGTGCCTTCTTTGCAGTCTTTATCTTTATCATCTGAATAATAAACCGGAACAAATCTATCTTGTAATAAATAAATTATTCAAAATGGAGAAGTTCTCTGGCAATTATTTGGAACTTCTCCACTACAAATATATGAAACTTTCATCTTTTTTACAAATTGTTCACGGAAACAGTAAAATTGTAGTTAATCATATAATATCCTTTACTTTTACTCATCTGAACGTAGTAAACTACTAATTTTAGGTATTGATATAAATGATTTGTTAAAAAATCTTCCGTAGTTATTATTCAGCCACCGGTTCAACTTCAGGAGTCTGAGCAGGCTTTTTGCGTGAGAAAAGACGTTTCCAGAAAGATATTTTCTTAGGTTTTTGTTGAACTTGTGCCTGTTCATCTTCAACCTCTTCGCTCTCCGCAACTTCATTTTCTTCCTCTACGTCAGATACTTGAGGCTGTTCAAGTTCAGTTGTGACTTCTTTTTCCTCTTCAACCTTGGTTACTTGCGGTTGCTCAGATTCGGTTACAACATCTTTTTCTTCCTCAACCTTGGTTTCTTGCGGCTGTTCAGGCTCGGTTTCCTCAACCTCAGATTTTCCGACATTAGGAGTTACTGCAACTTCTTTTTTTACTGTCGGTTCTTGTTGAAGTTCTTTTTCTTCAACAGATTGAGTAGTTTCAGAAACCGTTTGATTTTCAGGCATTCTGAGTTCAGGTTTCTGCTCGGTTTCAGGAAGTTCTTCTTTATTTATTTCAGAAACCTCTTCCGTTTGCAGAGTTGCAGACTCGGCTGTCTGTTCTGATTGAACTTCATCCTCAATTATTGCAGGAGTTTGAACATCAGATTTTTCTGCCTTTTTCGCTTTATTTTTCTTTTTAGGTTTTTCTTTTTTAACTTTTTCTTCAGGCTGGACAGCATAATCGTCAACGTTACCGCCAACTGCAATAATCAAATTATCTTTTTGTTTTGATTTTTTGATTTTCTTTTGTTTTTCAGGCTTCTCAGATTGAATTTCTTGAGCAGGATTTTCCTCTGAAACTTCCTCAGCGACAGGTTCTTTCACATCCTCTGCAAGCGGTTCTTCAGAAATTGCATCCTCGGAAGGTTTTTCTTCAACCAATTCTTCCTTAGTTTCAATCTCATTTACGACTTTTTCTGTCAAATCGCCCTTTGTAAAGTTTTTGACCGTCGGAGTTTCGTCAACTGCCGCCTCATCAGCAACAACCTCAGATGCTTTTTCAACAGATTTTACAATCTTTTCAGGGAAGTTAATCTCTTCGGGCTCAATAAGAGCAGGCTCTTCATGGTTTTCAGATTGTTCAGAAATTGAAACCTCATCAACGTTAACAGGTTCATCAGAATTTTTGGTTATATTAACGTCAACTGTCTGCTTAGAAGACGTTGCAGGAAGTGCCAACTTTTCATCCTTTGGCTGAACATTTGAAGCAGGAACTAATGTTAAATTATTCAAACGTTCCTGAACTTCCTTTTCTTTTTTCTTGAATAAAGACTCAGGCTCTAAGAAAATAACCTCATCTTCCTCCTTCACATCAGGTGTTTTCTTAGTTTTAACTTCAAATTCAGACAAATCTACGTTTGCATATTTTTCTTTTATTGGAAGATTTATTTTTTTGTTCTCAATTGGAGTTTCTTTGGTTTGCAAAACATTTTCAGCATCCGTCAAAACATCTTGAACCGCCTGAGTTGCTTGTTCTGTCTGCATAACTTCTTCAAGTTGCTGTTCAACTTTTTCAATCTGTTTTTCAACTTGTTCTGCTTTCTCAACTTGTGCAGCCTGTTCTACAAGTTCTGTCGATTGAGTTTGTTCTGATTGTATAACTTCCTCAACCTTTTGCTCTGCCTGTTTAACAAGTTCAGGCTCTTCAAGATTTTCAGATTGAACGACCTCCTGAGTATCAGAATCTTCACGAAGTTGCGGTTTTTCTTCTTCAACTTTAGAATTTTCTGTTGTCAAATTCTCAGTAATCTCTTTTTTCTCAGCAACAGGAAGTTCTTCTTTTTGCTCATTATCCGAAGCAAAAATCAAAGTATCAGGGTCAAAAACCGTTACAGGAGAGTTTTCTTCCGCTAATAAAGTTTTTTCAGCAATTTCTTCCTGACTTTCTTGTGCAAACTTTTTCTCAGCAGCCACAAATTCGGAAAGTTTTTTCACCATATCATCTTCATCGTTTGCCTGAACGGTTTCAACATCTTCTGCCAAACTCTCCTCAACTTCAGATTCGCTTTGTTGTCCAGGTTGTTCTTCAACTTTTTGCGAAATTTCTTGTTGTTGCGGCATTTCATTCGCTTGGGGCAATTTATCAACCTCAGGCTCTTGAGTTTTCTCCTCTTCTTGAACTTTTTGCTCTTCTTGAGAATTTACGGCAACTTTTTCAGAAGTTTGAGCAGGCGAAGTTTTGCTCTTTGCAACGATTTTGTAATCAGGGTTTAGATATTCAAACCCAACGCCCAAATCGTCAAAAGTTGTAACCAAATACTCATACTGTTTTTCAATATCAGAATTTGCCAATTTAAAATTAGCATGTTCAAAATCGTTTTTTCTGGTATCCAACAACGCAATTACAGGGTTTTTGTAAGCCTTTTGCAAATCCGATTTTGCACCCATTCCGTTATCTCTTGAGATTCTGCTTTGCAAATAGTACAAATAAGTGTCCAAAACCTGCTCTTTCGGTGTTAACGGTTTCACATCAATATTATAAATATCGTTTAAACTCTGATGAATTTTTTCGATATCAGCAATCGCAGATTCGGTGTCTTTCATTTTGTAATATGCCAAAGCCCTCAAATACAGTACGGAATTGTAATTTGAAACTCTGCGGTAAAGCATGTTTGTTGTTTCGCTGATAACTCCGTAGTAATCTTTTTGAAGATATTGAGCGATAGATTTATAGTACATACTGTTGTAGTCGTTATTTTTTATGGATAATGACTTTTTAAAATTCCCGACAGCAATATCGTAATTCCCTAACTCAAGTTGGTTTAACCCCAAGTAGAAATAGTAAGTATGACAATTTGGATTTAGAGCAATTGCTTTATTGAAATTATCAATTGATTTTTGCACATAATCTTTGTTGAAAGTCTTTTCAGCCTTTTCATAATACAACAAACCCAAACTTGCATAAGATTCAAAATCTTTCGGATTTAATTTTAATGCGTTATGAAAAGCGTTAATCGCCTCTTGTTCTTGCTCCATGCCAACCATAACAACACCTGTTAAATATTGACCGAGGTAATAGTTCGGACATTCAGAGGTTAATTTTGGAAGTTTATACACGGCTTCTGAGAAATGCTTTTTCTCAATATCATCAATTATCGCAGAAATATCAGCATCAACCCCTTGAGGATTGAAAATTTTGCCATATTTTTGAGGACAATTTATCTTTGAAATTTCTTCTTTCTTCGGGGTCGGCAAATACTGATGAGAATTGTATTCTAAAGCCTTTTTAAGTGAAACTTCATACATATTGCTGTTCACTGCTTTTTGAGCATACATCAAACGTGCATATAACAAACCGAGTTCAGGGTTCTGGTATTGTTCCTGCTTATCAGCCCCCAAAACAACCGCACTCAAAACTTTTGTTCCTGTCGCCAGTTTATCGTTATCTGTTTTGATATCAACAGCCTTTTGATAATCCTGAACCGCTAAATCATATCTGCGTAAGGCATAATAAACATCTCCACGCAATTTGTAACCCTGATATTTCTTAGGTTTTGATGCAATATAAGCATCTATCAACGGCAATGCCGCTTCGTAATCTTTTTTATTGATTAACTCCGTAACTTTTTCCGGAGTTTCTCTGTCAACCTTAACTTCGCTTTCTTCCTTCAACGTTGTTTCTTGCTCAGTTGCAGCATCTTCTGCCACAACTTCCTCCTGAGCAATCGCCGGAGAAATTGTATATAAACTAAGAACTAACCCTAATACTAACCCTAAATTCTTCTTATTTATCATATTTACACCTACTAAACATACCTCAATTACATTATACATAGAAAATGTAATATTTGATAATATTTTCACAAAAAATTTACCAATGAGTTATAATAATTACTATGAAAAGATGTTTTTGGGTTGACGAAAAGTCAGAAATTTACGTAAAATACCACGATGAAGAATGGGGAGTTCCAAAATATGACGACCGAGAACTCTTTGAACTGCTTATACTTGAATCCTTTCAAGCCGGACTATCCTGGCTGACTATCCTAAAACGTCGGGAAGCGTTCAGGCAAGCCTTTGATAATTTTGACGTCATAAAAGTAAGCAACTATTCGGAGAAAAAAGTCGAAGAACTTGTTAAAAATGAAAAAATTATAAGATGCCGCGGGAAAATAATCGCTACGATAAATAACGCAAAAATTTTCAGAGAAATCCAATCGGAATACGGAAGTTTTTCAAATTATATCTGGCATTTTACTGGAAATAAAATAATTGTAAACCAAAATAACGAAATTCCTGTTTCCACACCTCTATCTGATACAATTTCAAAAGACTTGAAAAAAAGAGGGATGAAGTATGTGGGAACAGTAATTATATACTCGTACCTGCAAGCAATTGGAGTGGTTAACGACCATGAAAAAACTTGTTTCCGCTATAGTAATAGGCTAGATTAAGAATTGTAAAAAACAATAGTTAAATTTAGTATACAAATAGGACTTTTTAGAAGTTTTGTTTTACAATAATCTATGGTTCGGATTCATATTTTATAAACAAAAAGTAAGAAATATAAATGGCGATAAATTACAAAAAAGGGATAAAAACATTTCTTGAACATCTTGGAAGTAACAACAACCCTGCATACATAGTGGTTGCAATTGCTACTGCCAAAGGTATATTTCGTCCTCTTTTTACAATGATGGATAAAAAAGAATCCTCTGAAACCAAAAAATACACGGCATTGCGCGAAGGTTTGACCGAAGTTATTGCTATTCCAACTTACATACTTTGTGGAACCATAGCAGGTAAAGGTGCAGAATTAATTAAAGATGCCGAAAAAGCAAAAATGGCGAAACATAACCTCCGATTTGTCGGCGTTTGTACTGCGGCTCTTGTCGTTATTCCGGGACTTTGCTCTCTTGTGGTAAAACCTTTTACCGATAAAATTTTCAACAAAAACAGCGAAAAAAGACAACCCTCACAACTACAGCATTTTGATGTTATCTCAGGTTCAAATCCGCCTGTATTTCAGAAATTTTCAGCACCAACTGCTATTCATAACTATCCGGCAAGAAGAATAAGTATGTCAACGTTTACAAATTCAGGAATGAAGGTGGGATAATATGTTAGCAGGAATTCAAAATATTATAACAAACCCGACAATCTATAACATGACCCAGAGTACAGTAACTCAGGTTACTACTGAAACCTGCCTGAAAGCCGTAGGACGTCCTGCATTTATTCTTGCAGATAAACAAATTGATTCTCAAACAAAAAGATTTTCAGCAATAAAAGAATTTTTATATCAACTAACTTGCCTTGGAATATATCTCTCTGTAATAATCCCTGTTTGCAGAAAAGGCGCATATAAACTTGCTAAAAAAATGTACCCTGAAGAACGAGTATTTGAAGCCTTTAAGCAGACAAAAGACCTTTCGAGTTTTTATAAGATGAACGAAACCGAAAAAGCCGCAAAAATTGCAGAATTAAATAAAAATATAACAAGCGGTGATACATTTACAAAAGAAAATCTTAACGTAAATATTGCAAAAGGTGCAATTGAAGCTGGTGCAATGTTCGGCTCTGTTGCCGGATTGGCAATACTTGCCCCTGTAATTTCTCATCCGTTAATCCATCCGATTATGAACGCTATAAAGTCCCCTAAAAAAGTAACTCCGGAAAAATAACCGTACTATCTCTTGTTATAATGAAACATTCCTGATAAAATAACTCCATAATATTATTACTAAAAATGGAAAGGTTTTTATGTTTGAAAGATTAAAACGTTACGGGGAAGAATTTAAAACATTTGCAATGCGTGGAAACGTTATAGACATGGCAGTCGGTATAATTATCGGTGCCGCTTTCGGAAAAATTATAGATTCATTGGTAAAAGATATCATAATGCCGCCACTTGGCTGGCTGCTTGGCAAAGTGGACTTTTCAAACCTGTATATCGCAATGCCTAACCACGGCAAATTCATGCACTATGACTCACTGCAAAACGCACAAGCAGCAGGTGCGGTAACAATAAATTACGGGCTGTTTATAAATACCTTGATAAGTTTTTTGATTGTAGCATTCGCTGTATTTCTACTAATCAAAGCAATCAACAAACTCACCAGCCTTAGAGCAGAAGATTGTAAAAAAGAAAAAGTTGCAACTACAAAAGAATGTCCGTATTGCTACTCAACAGTTGACATCAGAGCAACAAAATGTCCAAATTGTACAAGCGATTTGAACTAATACGTAACATTCTGAACAGAACGTTTTGAAATATCTAAAAGGCTATGTCTTACGACATCGCCTTTTGCTTTAGTTTTTTTTAGAAAAAAGAATTGCCCCGCCCCACCACATCATATCATATCGGGGATTATAACAGGGTTTTAGCCTTTTTAAACTCATATTTACATTTTGTTACAATTGAGTTTTTGTGAAGTATTGTTGCTGAAATAACAAGGAAAAATGAATGGGTCACTATGAACAATACCAACTACCCTCTCACTCTGGGAGAGGGTAGAATTTCTTAATGAACGTTAGTGAATTTAGAAATTCGGGAGAGGGTGCAATTCAAGACACTTGTACCACAAAAAATACCCCGCATTCAACTAATGTTTAAGGCGGGGTATTTTGATTTATTAAATTCGCAACTTAAATATTCATAACTTTCAAAATATCATTCAAGTCGGCAGAGGTCTTTTTAACATCCGCATTAGAATATTTTATAGCGTTATCAGGGTCTTTCAAGCCGTTACCAGTCAAGATACAAACAATCTTTGAGCCTTCTTTAACCTGATTTTTAACCTTAATCAAGCCTGCAACTGAAGCCGCTGATGCCGGTTCTGCCAGAACGCCTTCGCAAGATGCGATAAGTTTATATGCCTTTACGATTTCCTCATCCGTTACGTAATTTATCATACCGTTACTTTCATCTCTTGCCTGTTCTGCAAATTTCCAACTTGCAGGGTTTCCTATTCTGATAGCGGTCGCAAGAGTTTCAGGGTTCAAAATTCTTTCGCCCTTAACAATAGCCGCTGCACCTTCTGCCTCAAAGCCCATCATCTTAGGTAATTCTTTAATCTTGCCTAACTTGTGCCATTCTTTATAACCTTTCCAGTACGCTGTAATATTACCGGCATTACCAACAGGGATAAAGTGGTAGTCAGGAGCCTGACCAAGTGCTTCACAAATCTCAAACGCTCCTGTTTTTTGACCTTCAATTCTGTATGGGTTTACGGAATTTACAAGTGTAATCGGATATTTGTCAGAAATTTCGCGAACCATTTCAAGAGCCTTATCGAAATTGCCTTGAATTGCGATAATTTCTGCACCGTACATCATTGCTTGAGAAAGTTTTCCCAGTGCAATGTAACCATCAGGGATTAAAACATAGGTCTTTAATCCGGCTTTAGCACCGTATGCTGCGGCAGATGCGGAGGTATTTCCCGTAGAAGCACAAATAATTGCGTTTGAACCCGCTTCCTTAGCCTTTGTAACAGCCATTGTCATGCCACGGTCTTTAAAACTTCCCGTAGGGTTACAACCCTCAAATTTTAAGTAAATTTCGGCATCTATTCCGATTTTTTTTGCTAAATTTTCAGCCTTTATAAGCGGAGTATTACCTTCATTAAGAGTTACAATCGGGGTAGCCTCCGTAACAGGTAAAAACTCTGCGTATTTTTTAATTAATCCTTGATAGTACATAATCCTCTTCCTTTCGGAATAATCTTACAACAAAGATTCGTTTCTGGCAAACGTGACTTGATTACACCATCGACAACAGCAACAACAGCCACGTTAAAATTTACACAGAGAATTATTTTCCCCCACCCATCCAAAAAGTAAAGGTCTTTAATTCCATATCCTTATACGCATTAGGAAAATCCATTTCGATTAATATATCGTGAATTTGTTGGATAATATAGCGTCTGCGGTGAGTAATAGAAATAATTTTTTCTGTTGTTTCGCCGATTAGCCACATAAAATAGTTTCTGAATTTCTTTTCGTAACCGTGTTCTCTTGCGTAACGATAAGAATTTTTCAGAACCTCTATTTCGTCAATAATTCTATCCTGAACGTTATCGGCCGTCGTATAAGAGCCTTCTCTATCTCGTCTGTAATTATAAAGCGGGTCGTCTATAACGTACGCACTTTTTATTTGCGAACATACTTTAAACGTGAAATCCGAATCCTCAACGATAAGTCCGACAGGAAAACGCACATTCAACCTGTCCAACAAACTTCTTCTATAAGCCCTGTTCCAACAAACTCCGACAAATTGAGCAAGTGCAATATCTTCAATTTTAACTTCCTTTGCTACGTGTTTTTCTTCGCTCTGAATTTTCTTGTTTCCATCAGGTAAACAATTCCACAAATTAAACATCACGATTTCAGATTTAGTCTTGCCGAAACTCTTGTGTAAAACCTCAAGTGCATTATTTTCAAGCCAATCATCAGAGTCCACAAACATTATAATTTCACCTTGAGCCGCATCAAGACCTGTATTTCTGGCAGCAGAAACTCCGCTGTTTTTCTCATGCGTTAAGATTTTAAATCGAGAATCTTCGTTTGCGTATTCTCTAACAATATCAATTGAGGAATCAGTTCCTCTATCATCCACCAGCAAGACTTCAAAGTCGCCGAAAGTTTGATTTTTAAAACTGTCAAGACACTCTCTGATTTCTTTTTCTACGTTATATACCGGTACAATAATTGAAAATTCTGCCATTATACACCTGCCCCGGACACTTTTTCCGGCTCACTTAATTCTATATCTATCGCCTTTTGCAAACTCAAAACCTGCCTGTAGTAATTCTTTTTTCTTTTATACAAGTCAGATAACTGATACCAGTAATTTTTGTCATTACCGCTGTTTGATTCGTTTTCTTTATAAATTTTTACAGCCTTATTCAAATCGTTTTTGCAAATCCCGATAATATTTGCAATCGCCAGTTTATAGCGATAATCACCCGTTAAATCAAATAATTGTTCGTCAACTTTTATTGCTTCGTCAAATTTTTCATCGTCAAGCAACTTTTGAATACCCGAATTTAGTCCGTAAACCTGACTTTTTTTAAGGCATTCGTCACGTTTTTCAAAATTTTCGTATTCTTCGTTTAACTCAGCGTAATTTTTCCAATACTCAGCATCCTCAGGCTCTTGCGGTTCTATTTCATTATAAATTTCCATTGCCTGTTTAAAATTTTTATATTTTTGATACAAAATATCGGCAATATTTTTTCTATAAATATACTTGTTTGAAAATCTGTACATCTGTTCATTTAAGTTTATCAACTCAGGATAATTTTCTTCTTTTTGCAAGACTTCAAGTTGGGTTTTATAATTTTCAAACAATTTCTTACTCAACAGCGGAACAAGTTGAAGTGCCGCAAACCGACCTCTGATTTTACCAACACGGTTATAAGCGACTTGTTTTGTTAATATTAAATAAGTCGAATTGTCACACAACTCAGGATTCTGCAACACAAGACTTCTTATCGAATTACCCTCATTTATCAACGAGCAATATTCAAGTTCCATCGTTTTGAAATCAGGATAATCTTCAAGATTTTTCTTAATCGTCGTTTCTGCTTTTTCTCTAAATTGTTCTAATTTATTATCTATATCTTCCATATTTTCTCCGCAAATCCTAACCCTATCATACGATACGGCAGACAATAAGGCAAATTTATTAAGCACTCAAACTATATGCAATTTACATAGTTTTCAATTTCTTCATCAGAATTCATTTCGGTTGCCGCAACCAAAACTCTCTTTTCATCAAGTTTAATACCGCCGATGATTTTATTTTCCTTTAATTTTGCAAGAAAATCATCACTATTATCAACCTCAATTGTAAACTCATTGAAGAAATTTTTGTTCAAGGTTTTAATACCTTTTTTGTCTAATTTTTCTGACAAATTATGTGCATTGATTGCAGATAATGCACCCGCCTGTTTGAAGCCTTTTTCGCCCATAACAGAAAGGTACAAAGTTGCACAAAGCCCTATTAATGCCTGATTTGAACAAATATTACTTGTTGCTTTTTCTCTTTTGATATGCTGTTCTCGTGTTTGAATTGTCAGGCAAAAAGCCTGTTTACCGTCAGCATCAACAGTTCTACCCGCGAGCCTGCCCGGAAGCTGCCTCATAAATTTTTCACGGCAAGCCATAAACCCTGCACTCGGACCGCCGAAATTCATCGGAATACCGAGAGTTTGAACATCACCTACTACAATGTCTGCACCATACTCACTTGGCGGAACCAAATGTGATAAAGTTGAAATATCACAACATACAACAAGCAAGCAATCACCCTTAACAGGTGTAATAATTTCACCGTAATAATCAGGGGTTTGAACCAAAACGCAAGCATAATCCGCAGTATTTTCAGGCATGTCATCAACCCAATCAACTTCAATAAATTGAGAATAAGTGTAAGTTTTTATAACCTGTTTGTATTCCGGATTTAATGAATTAAACACACAAACTTTTGATTTTTTAGAAATTCTGCAAGCCATCAAAATTGCCTCAGCACAAGCAGTACCTGCATCATAAACCGTCGCATTTGATATATCCATGCCTGTCAATCTGCAAATCATCGTTTGAAATTCGTACATAACCTGTAAAGTTCCTTGTGAAATTTCAGGCTGGTAAGGAGTGTAAGCAGTCGTGAACTCAAATCTGCCTGCAACTTGTGAAATACATGCCGGAACAAACTTGTTATAAATTCCGCCGCCTGCAAATATTGCATAATCAGATTTATTCTTCTTTGCAAGTGATTTTACTAACTTTTGAGTTTCCATTTCGCTCAAACCGTCATTCAAATCAAGGTTCGGCATTCTGACTGATTTCGGAATTTGGTTAAACAAATCTTCAACCTGATTTACCCCTGCAATTTTGCACATTTCCTGTGCTGTTTCTTCGTTATGTACTAAAAAATTATTCATATTACTCCACTTCTTCTTTATATTCAGAATATGACAACAAATCGGCAAAGTCTTCATCATCGCCTGTTGCCTTAATTTTTACCAGCCAGCCGTTCTCGTAAGAATCTTCGTTCAATGCTTCAGGTGCGTCAATTAACGCTGTGTTAACTTCAACAATCTCGCCGCTTACAGGCATGTAAATTTCAGATGCAGCCTTAACCGATTCAATATTTGCAAAAGTTTCGCCTTTTGCAAATTTATCACCAACTTCAGGCAATTCCAAAAATACAATATCTCCCAACTGTTCGATTGCGTAATCGGTTAGCCCTACAGTACATAACTCTTCACCTTTTAATATGTATTCGTGAGATTTAGTACATAAAATATCATCTGTGAAATTCATCTGTGTAATCTCCTTTTCATCTTTTATTAACTATTTTACTCTATTTCTTTTTTGTACAAACGGTCGTTTTACAACCTGTGCATCATGTAATTTTTCTCTTATCATAACCTGAACAACCGCATCAGTGCAAATTTCAGGAATATTTTTTACATACGCAAGAGCGATATTTTTACCCGTACTAGGTGAAACGCAGCCGCTTGTAATATGTCCGACCTTTTCGCCGTTATAATATACATCATAACCATGTCTTGCAATATTTCTATCAAGCATTGTCAACCCGACCAACTTCTTCGATACTCCGTTTGCAATCTGGCTCATTATTATTTCTTTTCCGTTATAATCAACCGCTTTATCCTTAGGAACTGACCACGACAACCCCGCCTCAACAGGTGTTGTTGTTTCGTCCAAATCATTGCCGTACAAGTGAAGTGCTGCCTCTAATCTCAAGGTATCCCTTGCACCAAGTCCGATTGGTTTAATCCCGTATTCCCTGCCTTCTTCCAAAATTTTGTCCCATAAAAATTCAGAATATTCGTTTTCTACAAGGAGTTCAAACCCGTCTTCCCCTGTATAACCCGTTCTTGAGGCAAGAAGTTTTATACCCTCAATAATTGCGGGTTTTATGGTGAAAGATTGCTGTGATTGAATATTATACCCCATTTTTCTAACTAAATCTATCGCCCTTGGACCTTGAATAGCAAGCAAAGAGTAATTGTGAGATTGGTTATCAATTTTTACGTCCATTCCTCTTTTGTTTCGGACAAGCCAGTTCAAATCCTCGTCAATTCTTGAAGCGTTACAAATTACAAGATAATATTCAATTCCGATTTTATAAATGATTAAATCGTCGATTAATCCGCCGTTCTTGTTAGGCAGCTGACAATACACAGCCTTTTCGTAATCCAATTTATCAATATCCTGAGGAACAACTTTATTCAAAAAAGCTGTCGCATCTTTGCCGGAAACAAAAACTTCTCCCATGTGCGAAACATCAAACAAACCGACATTTTCTCGAACAGTCTTATGCTCTTCGATAATTGATGAATACTGAACAGGCATGTGCCAGCCCGCAAAATCAACCATCTTAGCCCCAAGTGCTACGTGTTTGTCGTGTAAGTATGTTTCTTTAACCATAATATCCCCCTAAAACTATACTCTATTCTTTCACGTAACCCCGCC
>CAMAGQ010000022.1 GCA_945833895.1 uncultured bacterium | reverse complement strand
GTATAATAAATATATGAATATTTTATTAGATAGTGAAACAGCAGGGCTGTTTATGCTTAATGCTCCTTGTATAAATCGAAATTGTTTATTTCCCAAGCGGTACAATATGAATAGGTTAACGAAGCCAATGAAAGAAATAAAAACAGTACAAGGGCTGAAATATCGAATTTGATTTTAGAATCAAAACAGCAACTTATTATGATAAAAAAGCGGTTCGTTTGAACCGCTTTTCGTATCCTTTGTTTTGGAAAAGATTAACGTTTTGAGAATTGGAATCTCTTACGTGCTCTTTTTCTACCGTATTTCTTACGTTCTTTAACACGTGGGTCACGAGTTAGCAAACCTTCAAGTTTAAGAACATTTTTGAATTCTTCATTAGATTTAACCAATGCTCTTGAAATACCGTGTCTGATTGCTCCACATTGTGATACAACACCACCGCCGACAGCTTTAACTCTAACGTCATATCTGTCTTGTGTTTCTGTTAAAACAAGCGGTCTATATACTAACATTTCGATTGCAGGTCTGTTACCGATATAGTCTGTCAACTTTTTACCGTTAACAAAAATTCTGCCTGAACCTTTTACTAATTTTACAACTGCAATAGAGGTTTTTCTACGGCCTGTTGCTTTGATTTCAGTATCTGCCATTATTTAGCCTCCTTCGGTAATACAACCGGTTTTTGTGCTGCGTGCGGATGTTCAGAACCAACATATACTTTCAATTTATTGAATTGTTCAGCACCTAAAGTGTTGTGTTGCAACATTCCGCGAACGGCATGTTCAATAACGATTCTAGGATCTTTTTCCATCAATTCTTTGAAACTTGCTGATTTCAAACCGCCCGGATAACCGGTATGGTGTAAATAAATTTTATCAGTTTCTTTTTTACCTGTAACTACTACTTTTTCAGCGTTGATAACGATTACAAAATCGCCTGTATCAACGTTTGGAGTGTATTCAGGTTTGTTTTTTCCTCTCAAAATGTTTGCAATACGTACTGCAAGACGTCCTAATACTTCGCCTTCAGCATCGATTACATACCATTTTCTTTCAACTTCAAGAGGTTTTGCTGAATATGTTTTCATTGCATTTCTCCGTTTTATTATCTTAATACATTACTTTCATCAATGTTAATCCGTACGGACTAACTGTCATTCCCGCTTTTGTGCGGTCTTTAGACTCCAAAACATATTTCATATGTTCAGGCTCTAAATTATGTCCTTCTATTTCAAGAAGAGTTCCGACAATAGTTCTAACCATATTATACAGAAATCTGTTTCCGACAATATCGATTGTAACTCTGTCGCCGACTTTTGAAACTTTCGCCTCATATAAAGTACAAATTTTGCTCGGGTTAAGCGTTCCGGAACTTTTGAAACTTGAAAAATCATGTTCTCCTAAAAGATAGTTCAAAGATTTTTGCATTCGGTCGACATCCGTTTTGAATTTTACCCTCATCAAATCTCCGTCAAAAGCGTTTTTACATCTTCGGTTTATAAATTCAAATCTGTAATAACGCTTTTTCGCAGATTTTTGAGCATGAAATCTCGGTTCGACTTGTTTCAAATCCGTAACGGATATGTCATCAGGTAAAATCTCATTTATTGAGTAGAGAAACTTTGAAGCAACAATCGTTTCATCTGTGTCAAAATGAACCACCTGACCTAGTGAGTTAACACCCTTATCCGTTCTTCCGGAAAAAATTGTCTTTACTCGCCGGTTATTATTGTTTTCGGTACTTCCTTCATTTTTTGAAGATTTCCCGTGTATCAATGTACAAAGTGCTTTTTCAAGTTCTCCTTGTACCGTCGGGGAGTCAATTTCTTTGCCGTTTTCAAACTGAATTTGGCTACCTGAGTAATTCTTCCCTATGTACTGAACCTGAAAGGCATATCGCATCAGAAATTACACCAATTGAATTAATGCCATTTCAGAAGCGTCACCACGTCTTGGCGGTAAGTGGTAAATTCTTGTATAACCGCCGTTTTTCTGAGAATATTGTTTGCCGATAATTACAAATAATTTTCTCAAAACTGTTTGTGATGCTAATTTTTTATCTGTTTGAGGTGCATCAAAAACTTCACCTGAAGCCAAGTCCATATATTTACCTGTTTCTTTGTTGTAAATATATCTTGCAGCTTGACGGATTGAGTGAAGATCACCTTTTTTTGCAAGAGTGATAATCTTTTCAGCATAAGGTTTCAATGCTTTTGCACGAGCCAATGTTGTTGTGATTTCACCGTGTACAAAAAGTTCAGTCGCTAAAGAACGCAGCAAAGCCTTTCTTTGGTCTTGTGCTTTTCCCAGCGTATGTTTTTTACACATATGTCTCATTTTTCTGTATCCTTTACTTAATTAATTGTATTCTCTGTCAGAATAACCGGAATTAACCGATTAAATCTTCTTCCACAGGGCTTGGAGCAAGGTCTAAGCCAAAGTGGTGTAATCTTTCGATAACTTCATCTGATGATTTTTTACCGAAATTCTTTATATTTAATAAATCATGTTCTGATTTTTTCAATAATTCAGCCATTGAATTGATGCTTGCTCTTTTCAAACAGTTGTATGCTCTTACTGAAAGTTCAAGTTCTTCAATAGTCATTGTAGGAACTTCTTCGTCTTCAGTTTCTTCAACTTCGACTTCTGCTGCCGCAACTTGAGCAACTGCAGGTTGACCTGTGATTGAAGCGATTTGCATAAAGTGTTCAATAAGCAAGTTAGAAGCTTGGCTCAATGCGTTTTGAACATCAATAGAACCGTTTGACCAAATTTCAAGTGTTAATTTATCAAAGTCTAAAGCGTCGCCGACACGAGCACTTTCAACATTGTAACTTACTCGTTTGATTGGCATGAAAGTTGCATCAATAGGTAAAACATCAATTGTTGCATCTTTCGCATCTCTTGGAACATCATTCGGAACATATCCTTTGCCTGTATCAACGATGATATCAGCGTGGAATGAACCGCCGTCTGCAACTGTACAAATTAACCAATCAGGGTTAACTACTTTTACACCTGCAGGTAATTGAATATCGCTAGCCAAAACCGGACCCGGTTTATCTACGTCAATTCTAAGGTGTTGAGATTCTTTAGATTCAGTTTTAACAACCAAACCTTTCAAGTTCAACATTACGTCAATAACGTCTTCTAAAACACCCGGAATTGCAGTATATTCATGAGTAATACCTTCGATTCTTGCACTTGTAACGGCTGTACCTTCAAGGCTTGATAATAAAACCCTTCTTAAAGAGTTGCCGACAGTTGTTCCGAACCCTCTTTCCAACGGCTCAATTACAAATTTACCGTATTGTGAACCGTCAGAACTTGTTGTTGTATTAACACATTTAATTTTTAATTCCATTCTTTTATTCTCCTAGTTTTTATCTACTTAATTGTTAGTTATATAAGTTAATGCTTACCACTTACAATTTTTACTTAGAATAATATTCAATTACAAGTTGTTCCTTAATTTCAGGATCTAATTCTTCTCTTTCAGGAATTCTATCGAATGTAATTTTTAATGCTTCTTTATCGATTGTCATCCATGCCGGAGCGCAAGCCATATCAATCATTCCAAGTACATCGTTTAAGTATTTGGAACTTCTTGTTTTTATGGTAATAACGTCGCCTGCTTTAACAAGATATGACGGAATATCAACCTTTTTACCGTTAACTAGAACGTGACCGTGGTTAACAATCTGTCTGGTTTGTTTACGGGTAATACCAAAACCTGCTCTGAACAAGATGTTATCCAATCTTGATTCAAGAAGTTGAAGAAGGATAGTACCTGTAACGCCTTTTCTTCTTGCTGCTTCGTTGTAGTATCTTACGAATTGTT
Source organism: uncultured bacterium (assembly GCA_945833895.1). Classification (GTDB taxonomy): domain Bacteria; phylum Cyanobacteriota; class Vampirovibrionia; order Gastranaerophilales; family Gastranaerophilaceae; genus Zag111. Next base: position 12,832 of record CAMAGQ010000022.1, on the reverse strand, counting down.
TTTCACTTACCAGATATGTAAATCTGATTTTTTGTTTTTCTGCTAAGTGAATTGCATATTCAGAAAGTTTTTTTCTAACTGCACCATGTTGACCTGATGAAGTTTGTCTCATTGATGAAGTTAACTTTCTGTTTGATAAGTCTTTAACTTTTTTGTTTCTAAATAACTTATTATTTGGTCCTGTGTATCTTGACATTTTAATTTCTCCTTTTTCTTGTGCGGGGCATCTATGGTTTGCGTTTGGACTAATTCGCAAGCCCCCGCGATAATTACTTGTTATTTTTGAGTTGTTATATAAACCGCCTGTCAAATCAAAGATTTGTCCGTTCCTTACACTACCGTTTCAGTCACAACGGCGGTCACATAATGTTTCGTGCCTGCTCGTTTCGCTCTCGCGAACCGACACCGGCACTACACACCGGCTGCACCGACTATACTCTGCGTTTTTTCGGAGGACGGCATCCGTTGTGAGGAATTGGAGTTACGTCTTTGATAAGAGTAATTTCCAAACCTGCTGCTTGGATAGCTCTGATAGCTGTTTCTCTACCTGAACCCGGCCCTTTAATATGAACTTCTACTTTTTTCATACCCTGGTCGATTGATTTCTTAGCAACCAATTCAGCTGCTGATTGTGCTGCGAACGGAGTACCTTTTCTTGCACCCTTAAATCCGGAAGCACCTGCTGTTGCCCAAGCAATAGCATTACCTTGAGTGTCTGTAGAAGTTACAATTGTATTATTGAAAGTTGATTGAATATGTACAACTCCCTGTAATACATTTTTCTTTTCTTTTTTCTTAGTTTTTTGTGGTCTTGCCATTTCTTTTTCCTTTATCTTATTACTTTCTTTTTATTTGTTAAGTATGTGTTTGTCGGGTCTTAACCTTCCCGAAGTCACATCAATTTACGTCCTATTTTTTCTTTGAAACAGGCCCTGTTTTCTTACCGCGTTGGGTTCTTGCGTTTGTTTTAGTTCTTTGACCGCGGCATGGAAGTTTACGTTTGTGACGTAAGCCTCTGAATGAACCGATTTCTTGTAAACGTTTGATGTTCATAGTGATTTCACGTCTTAAATCACCTTCGATATGATAGTTAGACAACTCATTTCTTAATTTTTTAATATCGTCATCTGTTAAATCGTCTGTTCTTAAGTCCGGTGAAATTCCGGTTGCTGCTAAGATTTTCTTAGCTCTTGTTGGTCCTATACCGTAAATGTAAGTTAATGCTACTTCCATTCTTTTGTTACGAGGTAAGTCTACCCCTACTAGTCTTGCCATTTTTCATTTCTCCTTTTCTTGGCTTTTGTGCAATCTCGGGATTTTCAATCACTGAACCGTCTTTTGTAACAACTGCCCGAACTTTTGATTATCCTTTATTTGCACCGGGTGTTAGATTTTTTTAGATATGAGGCTTAAATACTTCCTCACCAGTCACTGTTTTAAGTCTTTGACTTAGACTATGTTGTTTTAGATTATTGCTTTTCGCTCCGCATCATTAATCAGCGGCTCATTGAGTTTGCTCACTTGCGTTCGCATCACTCTGTGCAAAATCTAACCTTGTCTTTGTTTGTGCTTAGGGTTTTCGCAAATTACGGCAATTCTGCCTTTTCTTTTAATACATTTGCATTTGTCGCACATTTTTTTTACCGATGATCTTACTTTCATTTTCTTTTCCTTTTATATTGTTTGTACGTGAGATTTTCTACTTTAATCTGAAGGTTATACGACCTTTTGATAAATCGTATGGTGTCATTTCAACTTTTACCCTGTCGCCCGGAAGTATTCTGATGAAGTTTTTTCTAATCTTTCCGGATATATGTGCTAAGATTTCATGGTCGTTTTCCAATTTGACTCTGAACATAGCGTTTGGCATTGATTCAATGATTGTACCTTCTAATTCTATTACGTCTTTTGCCATATTTTCCTCATTTTCGGCTTGTAAAACTTCCCATAAAACATGGGATTTTATTTAATCATACTTGCAAAATATTTGTTTGCAAGCGATATCACTAATCATTTTAAGCGTTTGTAACGTAAATCTTACCGAATATTTATTTAATCATAGAAAACTTCAATTTATCAACGGGTTTGCCAAAAGTGCGGATGTTAAAACGGATTTAAAATAATTGTAAATTTTTATTAAGCAAGTTTATTGTGTTGTTATTTTAATAAAAAATTCACATTCCCCGACAAATTCCTTTCGTTAGTTTTCGTAGAGAAATTAAAAATTTTTACTTAACACTGCGTCAAAAATTCTTGCACGAATACGGGAAACATGGTAATATTGTCTTATGTCGGAGAAGGTTGAAGTTGTTAAAATAAAGAAGATGACACCTGAGGATGTTGACGGCATAATGCAGATTGAAGCTGCTGCTTATGGCGAACACCACTGGTCAAAAGCGTCTTTTATCAATGAAATATCAAACGAATTGGCGTTTTATTATGCTTTATACAATCAAGACGAAGTGCTTGCAGGGTACGCAGGCTGCTGGCATATTTTGGATGAAGCACATATTACAACAATTGCAATTCATCCCGGCTACAGAAGGCGCAAATACGGACAAGCTTTGCTTTCACAAATTATCAAAGACTGTTATGCAGACAAAATCAAATACATCACCCTTGAAGTTCGCGTAAGCAACGAACCTGCGATTAATCTTTATTCAAAATACGGATTTTCATCATTCGGAACGCGTAAGGGCTACTATCAGGACAATAACGAAGATGCGTTGATTATGTGGACAAAGAATATTTTCTTTGATGAATTTAAACAACCGTACGACAAATTGATAAGCATTCTGGGGGAACAGATTAAAATAAATGAGTGAAGATGTTTTAATACCTCAAATGACACGCATTGACAAAACTCGCAGGAGAAAAATAAGAATTCCGCTCATAAATCTTGCGTTAATTCTTTTTGCAGTGTTGTTGTTTGTCTGTTCTACATTCATTAATCTAAATATAAAACATTATATCTTACCGTCGACCTTTTGGGCAGGTGCAGATTTAATACAGGAAGATTTTGTGTATAGTTTCTTTTTAATACCGCAAATTCCTGTTGTATTATTAACAGCATCGGCAATCGGCAAAAGATTAACCGTTTTAAGTTTGTTAATATACCTGATTGCAGGACTTTCAGGCTTGCCAATCTTCGCACTCGGCGGCGGGATACGGTATATTGCACAATTTGGATTTGGTTATTTGTTCGCATATATTCCTGCTGTACTTCTGGTTTGCCAAATTCTAAAGAAAAGATATTCGTTCTTAAACATGATTATCGCGGCAATAACAGGGGTTCTGGTTATTCATATCATTGGAATTTTGTATATGATTGTTGTTGCACTGTTCAGGCACATGGGCGGAGTGTTTATTGAGGGTTGGATTGTTTCACAAAGCGGTTTAAAAATCTTATACGACCTTGTTTTCGGCTTTGTATTTATACTAATCGGTAAGTATATTCACGAAGGTTTGTGTTTTATTGCGAAATAACCTTGCCCGTATTCGGATAATATGCTACAATTAATTCTGAGGAAGGGCTAGTATAATGAATTTTCTAAGATTTATTTCAGATATTCCAATTTTAATAGTTTTAATTGTGTTTATCGTATCTACAATATATTGTTATTCAAAATATTCTCAAACAGGGAAAAATTTGAATATTCTTATTAATTTTATGAGTCAGTTTAAGCGTAACGACTTGAACTTCAGATTTAAAGAAATTGATAATTGGATGATGGGAAATCCTTACGTTCGCACGGCGTGGATAGAATTTAAAAACACTCTTGTGTTTTCAGAATCCGTTGCATTGCAGGCTGACGGGAAAAATGTTTCCTATAAAGATATTTCAACAACCGTTCAAAACGTTCAAACCACATCAGACCCGTTGTATTTTTTCAACGAAGAATCACTTGTAACATCAAAATTCAATTTCAAAATGGTTCAGACAATTCCGACAGTTTTGACAGGTTTCGGGCCGTTGTTCACATTCTTGAACATTGCAATTGCGTTCGGTAAAATCGACTTTACTACTCAAGAAAAAACCATTGCATCAGTTTCAAACTTTATGGTAAGCATGCAGACTGCGGCGTTGGTATCAGTATTTGCGGTTGGTTCATCGCTGATTTATTTGATGATAGAACGTATTATGTACAACAAAATGTGCAAAACTCCGATGAATAAAATTCAAGAGATTATGGGCGGATTGTTTGCAAGCGTTTCTGCAGAGAAATTTTTATATGAATTACTCAGGGAATCGAAAATTCAAAACAATTCAACTTCTAACCTAATGGGTGAAATTCCGGGTGAATTTAAGTCTGCATTCAACGCAAGCATGGCAACAAACCTTGTGCCGTATCTTGAAAATTTAATCTTCGGTTTAAATCAAATGAACAAACAGTTGAAAGAATCCACAAAGGTTAAGGAATCAAAAGACGTTGTTGATGAGTTGTTTTAAGGAATAAAAATGTCGATAAAATTTTTAAAAAAGAATAGTGCAAGCGGAACGGAAGAAAACATCTTCTGGGTCACAATGGCGGATTTGCTGCTGGGACTTGCTATTATCTTCATTACATTGTTTGTCCTTGCAATGACGGGTTTTTCACAACAGAATATTCAACAGCAAAAAGTTCAAATGGAAGTATCTGAAAAAATTAGCGGAGAATTGCAAAAAGAAAATATTTCTGCGGATATTGACAAGATGACAGGCGATTTAAAAATTGATGCAGCGGCTCTTTTTGAGTTGAACAGTTATGTTTTGACACCAAATGGAAAAGCATTGCTTGATAAATTGGCACCTATCTACATCAATTCAATCTTTGCGGATAAGGAACTTGCAGAACAAATTCAATATATTGTAATTCAAGGTCATACGGATTCGCAAATGTTCGCAGGTGTAAATTCAAAAGATGAACAATTCCTGAGGAATATGGATTTGAGTTTGAAGCGTGCAAATGCTGTTGCTGAATATATTTTTAAAACAAATTACAACAAAGAATATGCGGAAAGTTTCCGAAAAATTGTAGTCGTCGAAGGCAAAAGTTTCAACGAGCCTATTTTAGTAAACGGAGTTGAGGACTACGCAAAAAGCAGAAGAGTAGAATTGAAATTGAAAGTTAAGGATTGGAATGTCTCTACGGCATTGGGATTAAAAAGAGAGTAACTATGATAGATACAAGTAATATTTTAGAAACCATTAATATGATAAAACTGTACAACCTCGATATAAGAACGGTAACTCTTGCGTTAAGTTTGAGAGATTGTATTGCGGAAGATACAGATGTTGTTTGCGAAAAAATTTACAACAAAATTCAAAGATATGCGAAAAATTTGGTAGAATATGCGGATGAATTGGCGGACGAGTATTCAATACCGATTATAAATAAAAGAATTGCGGTTACACCGATTTCATTTATCGGCGAATCCTGCAAAAATCCTGATTACGTAAAGATTGCAAAAACTCTTGATAAAGCGGCAAAAGATGTCGGAGTTAATTTTATCGGCGGATTTTCGGCTTTAGTGGAAAAGGGATGTACAAAAGGCGACAAACTTTTGATTGAAAGCATTCCTGAAGCACTGGCAAGTACAGAGTATTTGTGTTCATCAATAAATCTTGCTTCATCAAAAGCAGGTATCAATATGGATGCGGTTTTGAAGATGTCTGAAATCATCAAAAAATCCGCAGAACTAACCAAAGACAGAGATGGAATCGGAGCAGCAAAACTCGTTGTATTTTGCAATGTTCCCGGAGATAATCCGTTTATGGCGGGTGCTTTTTGCGGGATGGGCGAACCTGAATGTGCGTTAAACGTCGGAGTTTCAGGCCCGGGGGTTGTAAGAGCGGCGGTTGATGCTTTAGATAAAAACGCTGATATGAGCGAACTTGCTAACAAAATCAAAGAAATTGCGTTCAAAATAACTTCTACGGGCGAACTTGTGGGACGAAAACTTGCTAAAAAATTAGATATTCCGTTCGGGGTAATTGACTTGTCACTTGCACCAACTCCTGCTGTAGGCGACAGCGTTGCGGGGATTTTTCAGGCAATGGGGCTTGAACACGCAGGGGCTCACGGAACAACAGCCGCCCTTGCAATGCTTAATGATGCGGTGAAAAAAGGCGGTATTATGGCAAGTTCACACGTCGGAGGTTTGTCAGGTGCGTTCATTCCGGTGTCAGAAGATGCAGGCATGATTGAAGCCGCAACAAACGGCGTTTTAACCTTTGACAAACTGGAAGCTATGACTTCCGTTTGTTCTGTCGGACTTGATATGATAGCAATTCCGGGGGATACACCTGCTGATACCATTGCCGGTATTATTGCTGATGAAATGGCTATCGGTATGATTAACAAAAAAACAACTGCCGTAAGGATTATTCCTGCTTACGGTAAAAGCGTTGGTGATAAAATTTCATACGGCGGACTGCTTGGAGAAGCTCCGATTATGCCTGTGAATAAATTGTCTTCAACAGGATTTGTAAAGCGTGGCGGACGCATTCCTGCTCCAATACATAGTTTAAACAATTGATTTGAGCGGCAAAATTTCCTCCAAATAAATTATAATAAGTTTAAATGGTTGAAAAATATCATTATTCTGATATACTTCTATATAGGATAGAGGATTTATGGCAACACTTAATGAACTTGCGAACAAACTGCAGGTATATATCATTGAACAGCAAGTTGATCCGCACAATGTGCGGCAATTGAATGTGCATAAATACAATAACTTGAAATTGAAAATTGCTCAATTGAGTTATGCGAACGTTATCGTTTGTATTGGTATCTCGGAAGCAACATACAATTTGGAAAACTGTACTAAAATAGATGGTGGCTTGGGACAGGACGAACGTTACGTTTTGAAATGGCTTCGCAGACCCGGAATTGCTGACAACCTGAAACAATTGTACTTAGAATTGACAGACCTTGTTTCTCTTGAAGAAGAAGTTATGATGGAAAAACAAGACCTTGAAGGTGCTGCAGATGAGGCTAAAGTTGATATCAGAATGCCTAAACGTAAAAAAGTTACTCTGCCTAAAGATTCCCCTCTTCAAGAGTACGAATACGACCCTAAACAAGACCAAAAAGTTAAAGAAGAATACGAACATAGTGTCAACAATCCTTCTATACCTAAATTACAAAGGTATGAAGAGGCTTCGGATTTAGAAGTTTATAAAGGGTCTGGTTTATTAAAAACTCTACAAGAAGTTGTTGCTACTTTTGACTTGAATGAATTCCTTGCGGGTAAATATAAATCATCTCAAAAAACAGACAAAAAGGATGATGATGAATAGGTATCGAGGATAATATTTAATGGCAAATTTGAATGAGTTAGCAACAAAGTTACAAGAATTTATTATACGCTCGCAGAGTGATGCTCATAACGGCAGAAATTTCAGCAAAAGCCGTTATAACAATTTGAAGTTGAAAATAAGTTCAACCTTGGAATATCCGAATATTATCGTTTCTATCGGGATTTCAGAGGCAACTTACAACATCGAAGACGGCACAAAAACAGACGGAAGTTTAGGTCCTGACGAAAAATATATTTATAAATGGATTGGAAAAAGCAGTATTCAGCCGGCATTAAAAGAATTATACCTGTCTATGACCGAACTTGTTGACTTGGAAGAAGAACAAACCGAATTGCAGGAACAACTTGAGGATGAACTTAAAGGCGATATGGAAGGTTCTGCAGGCGAAAGTAAGTTTGACGACAGAAAATCAAGACGCTCAAGACGAAACAATTTCCGTAACTTGATGATGCCTCAAATGATGGAAGAAACTCACGACGAAGAAGAAAAAAGAAAAGGCAAAAAGAAACCTTCTATTCTTGATGAACCTGTCGAAACCGTTTCTTCAGAATATGAAGAATACAACGAGGAAACCGATTTGGAAGTCTATCGTGAATCTCAGTTTGAATCACTTGAAGAAACCTCAAAACAGCACAATTTCTTGGAGTTTATGCAGAATATGTTCGGCAAAAAGAAAAAAGATGATGATTAATCTTTTTTAGTATTTTGTTCGATTGCACTTTTAGAGCGTAATTTCCTGTGGTAAGTTATCGCAAACCTGTGGGCTTCATCTCTTATGCGTTGTATTAAAAACAATGCACTGGATTCTCTCGGAAGCAGTATTGAATTTGATTTATGCGGAAGAAAAACCTCTTCTTGACGTTTTGCAAGGCTGACAAAGTCGATTCCCGAAACGCCCATCTCTTCAACAATCTGCATAACACTTGATAACTGACCTTTACCGCCGTCAATTATAATCAAATCAGGCTTATCCCAACCTTTTTCACCAAGCCGTGACAGACGTCTTGTTAAAACTTCCTTCATCGATAAGAAATCATCAGGCTTGCCTTCTGCAGATTTAATCTTGAATTTTCTGTATTCCGATTTTTTGCTCAAACCGTTTATGAATGTAACCATTGAGGCAACAGTGTTTGTTCCTTGAATATGCGAAATATCGTAACATTCCATTCTGTGCGGAAAGTTATTCAAATGAAGTTTTTCCTTAAGATATGAACCGATGTTGTTAAAATCATCCCTGATTTTTGACATTTTGGAAAGTTTTGCATTATCAAGAATAACTTTTGCGTTTTTATCGGCAAGCATCTGGAGTTCTTTTCCCTGAGCGGATTTCCCGTAACTTATTTTTACCTTTTTACCGGAAATTATATTAAGCCACTCCTCATAAAGTGCTTTTTCTCCAACCGCCTCAAGTTCGTTCGATACAATTCTGTCAGGAAATTCCAGCGAAAGCGTGTTGTAATATTCCTTGAAAAAAGTTGCAAAAAACTCTGTTTTGTCGCACTCTTCAACTTCATAAGTGTAATCTTTTTTATCAATCAACCGCCCTTCACGTATCATCATAATGACAATGGCAAGAATGCCCTCGTCGTATTGAAGCGAAATAACATCCTCGTTGAGTTTTGTATTTTCATATACGACTTTTTGCTTTTCAAGGGTTGTTTTCAAATCAAGATAACTGTCGCGAAGTCGTGCGGCTTTTTCAAACTGCTCTGCATCAGAGTATTTCTGGATTTGAACCATCAATTGCTTCATCAATTCTGATTGTTTACCAGACAAAAACAGTTCCGCCTGATGTACAATCGCTTTGTATTCTTCACTTGTAACCATATTCTGGCATGGTGCAAGACATTTGCCTATGTGGTAATATAGGCATGGTCTGGACTTGAATTTCGGAGTTTTGCACTGTTTAAGCGGAAAGATTTTCTTCAAAAAATCCAATGTTGAGTGCATTGCTTTTATATTCGTATAAGGCCCGTAGTATTTACCTTTTTCAGGGTTAATATTGCGTTTTCTGACTATTGAAATTCTTGGAAAATCTTCGTTTGTAATCAAAAAATACGGATATTTTTTATCATCTTTTAGTAAGATATTATAACGCGGTTTATGCTTTTTAATGAGGTGGCTTTCAAGAATAAGAGCTTCAACCTCGGTATTTGTGATGATATATTCAAAGTGGTCGATTTGCGAAACAAGAACGTTAACTTTTACGCTGTCGTGGTGCTTGCGGTTGAAATATGACATTACACGGCGTTTAAGAATTTTCGCTTTTCCAACGTAAATAATCTCATTATCGGCGTTGTAATAAATATAACATCCCGGCAGTGACGGCAGTAATTTTAAACTTTCTTTTAACTTATCATTCATACCAAGATTATAGCATAGATTTACGGGTTTTCTTTAAGATAATTGCTACATGCAAAAACGACCCGAAATCATTATGTTTCAAGTCGTTTTTTGTTTTATTTCTTTTGTAAATAAATTACTATTTAATGCCGTTATCAACAATAATTTTTGCTAAAATTCCGTTGATAAAAGATGCACTGTCATCTGTTGAATATTTTTTAGCAAGTTCTAAAGCTTCATCAACAATAACTTTCATCGGGGCTTCTTTGATGTACAGAAGTTCGGCGATTGCAATTCTTAAAATATCTTTATCCATTTTCACAAGTCTTTCAAAATCCCAGCCTGTAGCGTACTGTTGGATTGTGTCATCAATTTCCTTGTGATTTTGTTGGAAAGTTTCAGCGATATTTATTGCGTAAGATTTAACTTCATTTTGAGATTCAAGAGTTACAAATTCCGCAATTTCAAGTGCCAAAATTGATTTTTCAGCAACATCAATCAGGCTGTCAATTTTTTCTGCCATTTCTGATGTCATAACAATCGGAACAGGAACATTTTCAGCCTCTAAAGGTCTGTTTAAGTTGATTTCGTGTTCTGCTTCGTAATCGTCAATCTTATTACGCAAATCTATCAGCATGCCGAGTGATGTTTTTAATTCGTCATTTGCGCTACTTGACAATATTCTGACGGACTTAATAATAATATCGTCCAAGTTTTCTTTTGAATAATTTGTAATCTTTTTATCAAATTGAGAAAATAGTATAAATGCTAATTCTCTTGCTGCTCTGCGTGCCTGCATGGTTTACCTCATTTTACTTACTGTTTTATTTACAAGGTTATGCTATCATAAAAATTTTTTACCTTCAATAAATTTATTTTCAGATTTTTCAATTGCTCTGTTATATTAGTTGTTAATATTCATGAAAAAAAGATTTTTTGTGTTAAAATCCGAGTATGAAAAATTTTATCAAATTTATTTTTGTATTTTTCATATTTTTATTAAACATTGGTAACAGTACTGCAACCCCTGCAGTGCCGACGATTTCCGGTGCGCATTGTGTGATAGAATCTTTATCTCATCGAACCGAAGAAATTGCGGCTGTAAATTCAAGTGCTGATAGAAAATATTCTTTATTAAGAAGAAATATTTGCGATTGTGAAATTTCAGCAGTAAAGCCGCAGTCAAACACGTTCGGTTCCGGAGATAACAGGTGTGTACTGTTTTCAGATAATAAATTATTAACAAATTATAGATATTATTATTCTACATATATTCTTCGCAATTCTCGTAAAATATCTCCTATTTTAGAGAATGCGATTGTTACCCGCGCTCCGTAATGTTCATTTTTAGACTTTAAATAATCTGAATTTGTAGTTTTGTATGCAAAATTTTTGCATGCATTAGTTTGACATTAAGGAGAAAATATTATGATAGAAACTTTTAAAGTAGGTTGCTATATTTTAGCAATCGGAATGAGTACTGTTTTCGTATTTTTAGCAATAATGATTTTTGTAATGGAAATCAGTGCGAAAATAATTGCGGTAATAAACAAATATTGCCCTGAAGAGGTTGAAGAAGATAAGTATGCTTCTTGCAAAAAGAAAACCGACAATGATGCGGAAGTTGCGCTGGCAATTGCTTGTGCTTTGCATAAGGGAGGTGCAAAATGCTAACCGAGTTTATTGCAGCGCATAATGTTGCAATCTCTTTTGGATTGTTAATATTTGCGTATGTTTTTATTGCCGCAGAAAAAATTCCAAAGGTAACAATAGCACTGCTTGGTGCCGGAATTACTATATTATTGGGTTTGGTCAGCCAGTCAAAATTGGTTGACGGAGTAATAAATCCGCATTATTTCATAAATTTCGTTGATTTTAATGTAATATTTTTACTTGTATCAATGATGATAATTGTGAATATTTCAACCAGAAGCGGTGTTTTTAACTGGATTGCGAATGAACTTTTAAAATTTACAAAAGGTCATCCTATTTCTATTCTTGCCGTACTTGGTTTGTTTACGGCAATTACAAGTGCATTTTTAGATAATGTTACAACTGTTATTTTGATTATGCCTGTAACTTTCTTCATTGCAAGAAAATTGGAAATAAATCCGATACCGTTTTTATTGACTGAAATATTTGCCTCAAATATCGGTGGAACCGCTACTCTGATTGGCGATCCTCCTAATATTATTATCGGTAGTGCTGCAGGTTTATCGTTTATGGATTTTCTTACTACTTTAACCCCTGTAATTGCAGTAATTTTAGTAATTACAATTGCATTGCTTGCCGTTATTTTTAAGAAAAAACTTCATGCAACAAAAGAAAAGATGGACGAGGTTGCAAATATTGATAATTCTAAAACAATTACTGATAAGAAATTAATGATACGTTCAATGTTAGTTCTTGCACTTGTAATTTTAGGTTTTGTAACTCATGATATTACGCATATTGAAACTTGTGTTGCGGCAATGCTTGGAGCAAGTTTCCTGTTACTGTTTGAAAAACCTACAGATATTTTGAAAGATGTAGAATGGAATACTATATTTTTCTTTATAGGTTTATTCATTATTATTGGCGGAGTTGAGGCAAGCGGTGGCATAAGGCTTATGGCGCAGTGGATTTTGGATATAACCCAAGGCTCTCAAAATCTTGCTTCAATGCTAATTCTATGGGCATCGGGAATAATTTCAGGAATTATTGATAATATACCTTATACGGCGACAATGTCTCCAATGCTTGTCGAAATAGAAAAATCAATGGGGACTGATTATGCTTTGCCGTTGTGGTGGTGTTTGTCGCTTGGGGCTTGCCTTGGCGGTAACATGACTATGATAGGTGCTGCTGCAAATGTTATTGTCAGCGAAAATTCAGCAAAAGAAGGTCATCCGATTAACTTCTTGCAGTTTATGAAGTATGGTGTTCTGATTGTTGCGATTTCTTTGCTGGTTAGTACAGCATATATTTATTTGAGATTTTTAAAATAGGAGATAAATAATATGGAAAATAATGAGAATAGAAGTAACCCGATTTCAGGAACTTACAAAGAATCCTCAGGAACAGGAGTTATAAGTTCAATAATTTTCGCAGTTGTTGTTACTATTGTTTTATCAATTGCGGCTCATTTTATAGGGTAAATTTAATATAAATTTATACAAAAATTAAGCTTTTACTAAATTAATG
>CAMAGQ010000021.1 GCA_945833895.1 uncultured bacterium | reverse complement strand
GACAGAAGCACTGAAAGAACTTGAACTAAAACTTGAATATGAAAATATTGTTCCTATCAATGAAAATATTCACAAGATAAATAACCTCATCACACAAGGCAAACGGGTCGTTTTGATTTCCGATATGTATTTGCCTGAAACCTATATAAGAAAACTCCTTTCTAAAACGCAATTAACAAACGATATTAAAATCTATGTATCTTCAGAAGTCGGATATAAAAAATCAACCGGCGAAATGTATAAATACGTTCAAAAGCAGGAAAATGTTGAGTTTGAAAACTGGTATCACCTTGGTGATAATGAATATTCAGACTATAAACAGGCACTTTATTTAGGGATAAATTCGGAACGTTACCACTTTGCAGACTTAAAATGTTACGAAGAAAGACTTCTGAGCAGTAACTCCGAATCTCCTGCCGTTCAATTAACAATCGGCTGTGCAAGGATTTTAAGACTGCAAAACTATAATCTTTCTGATAAGTTTGACCTTGGCGTTTCGCTTGCCGCACCGATATTTTACCCTTATGTTACATGGTTGATTGAACAGACACAAAAACGCAATATCAAATATTTGTATTTTCTTGCCCGCGACGGTTACATCCTGCAAAAAATCGCCGATATAATTATTAAAAATAGAAACCTTGATATCAAAACAGAATACGTTTACGGGTCTAAGAAAGCGTGGAGGTTGCCTGCGTTGTCGCTTGATGATAAAAGGTTGAAGAAACAATTTGTTGAAACTTTGATGTGGGCATACAATACGCTTGATAAAAGACTTGGATTAAGTACAAATGAATTGCGTGCGGTTTTGCCAAAGGAATTTAGGAATTACCGCAGAGCAATGAGCGATAAAAAATTGAAAAAATTCAAAGAATTTTTGATAAAAGATGATGAGTGGCTAAAACTGGTCGTTGCAAAAAACAAAACTCGGCGACAATCTGCAATAAGGTATTTGAAACAACTTGCAGACGGTGCAAACGGTGAGAAATTTGCTTTTGTTGATATTGACGGAACTCGTTTTACAATGAATTGTATGAGTTCATTGATGAAAGAGGTTTACAACGGCGATTTGACAACTTTTTACCTGACAAGTACGCCAAACGTGTTTGAGCCGATTGATATAAATTATTATCATTTTTATGCGTTGAAAAAAACTCTTGTCGGACACGTTATGGAACTTCTGGCAAGAGCTCCGCACGGTCAAACTCTTGGATACGAAGAAAAAGACGGGGTTATGGTGCCGGTTCTTGAACAGATTTCTCCAAAAATCTTTGAAGAATGGGAGTTTGACAAATTTATCTCAGGTATTGAAGCGTTTACAAATTATATGAATGAATACGAAGAGCAGTTCAACACGATTTCTTTTGAAAATCAACAAATAATGGGGAAATACATTCAATTTATGTCAAGAGATGTCGATAGAGATACCGCAAACCTTCTCGGAACAATCGTTCACAGTCTTTACGGAAAAGAACAAAAAGAATTTGCACCGAAAATCCACTTTGGCGGAGCGTTAAAGTATATCATTACAAAAAAAATGGCAACAGAAAGTATTTTATATTCAAAAGTACGTTCAAATATGCTCGTGCAGAAAATGATTGAATACAGGCTTGCACATCCTGATATCAGGAAGGAAATGATTAACCTGTTTATCCATAAACGCAGAAGGCAGGCATATTTGACGATTTTCGGGTACACAATAGATTTCGGCGATATTCTGTTCAAAAAAAGAAACGCCGAATAACCAAACTTGCGGGGTGTAATGAAAAATTTATCAATCGAAGAATTAAGCAACGCACTCTCAATTTCTTCTGCGACTTTGAAGAATTGGGTTCGGCTCGGAAAAATTACCCCGCAAATGGTAAAAAATAATCAGCCGTTTTTTTCGCAAGATTACGTTGAAAATCTGCTGAAAGAAATCAAAAACGGAGATAATAAAACACTAAAAAGCCGCAGAAACAAAAAATATATCGATGGCAAATTTCTGTATAAAGACTATGTTTCAGTCGCTTCTCAAAATGTTAAACCGATTGAAAATTTGTTGAAAATTATCGAAAATGACACACTTTTTTTTGATGAAAATACGGTTAAATTTCTCGTTGCCGATTGTGCAATAAAACTTCTGCTACAAAGAAAAAATCTCAAAAATAAAATAAAAAATAATCTTTTACAGAATTATCTTGAAAATAAAATTGATTTAGGAATTTATAAACCACTGATAGATTTTCTTATCACGGACAAAAACGAAGCAATTTCTTACATAAAAAAATACCCGCAACTATTTTGTTCTGAATTTGCCGACGAAGAAAACGAGGACATTTTGGGGCTGCTGTACATTTCCTGCTCAAATATGGACAAGCGAAAACAGCGTGGAATGTATTACACCCCGAGCGATATCGTAAAAACGTCAATCGAAAATCTTGTCAAACAAAATAAAATCCTGCAGGCAGATAAAATTCTTGACTGCTGCTGCGGTACGGGGAATTTCTTACTGCACCTGCCGCAAAACATAAAACTTGAACAAATTTACGGAAATGACATCGATACAATAAGTGCACATATTGCAAAAATTAATCTTGCCTTGAAATATAAAATCAAAGATTTGGAAACCATAAATTCGCACATAACCTGCTCGGATTTTTTAGAAAATTTTGACAAAAAAGATTTCAAATATATTATCGGAAACCCGCCGTGGGGCTACAATTTCACCCAAAAACAAAAACAAAATTTAATCAAAAAATACAAAACAGCGGGCGAAAAAAATATCGAATCTTTTGACCTTTTTATAGAAAAATCTCTGTCCATATTAAAAAAAGACGGCGTCCTGTCGTTTGTTCTGCCCGAATCCGTGCTGAATGTCAAATCGCATACAAAAATTAGAAAACTTATCCAAAGTGAAAACTCCATTCAGTACCTGCAATATTTGGGAAATATTTTCAACATGGTTCACTGCCCGAGTATTATTTTGCAGTTAAAACATACCCGAAAACCGCTCCAAACAATAGGCATGCTTATTTGTACAAAAAAAAATAAATTTGAAATACAAACAGAACGCAATGTCGATATAAAAAATTTTAATTTCAAAATAAACGATAAAGAATACAAAATTTTGCAAAAATTATTAAATCCGCAGGGTAAAATTTTTCTAAAAAATAATGCTCACTTTGCCCTCGGCATCGTGACGGGAGACAATACAAAATACTTATCCGGCACAAAAACAACGCAAAACGAAACTATCATAAAAGGTACGGATATTGAACCGTATAAAATCAATGAGGGCAAAACTTTTATTGAATATAACGACAAAAATTTTCAGCAAACCGCACCGCTTGAAACTTACAGGCAAGCCGAAAAACTGGTTTATAAATTCATTAGTAACAAACTTGTTTTTGCTTATGATAACCAAAAAAGACTAACCCTAAACAGTTGCAATATCCTCATTCCACAAATAAAAAATATGGAAATTAAATATATTTTGGCGGTTTTAAATTCATCTGTCGCACAATTTATATACAAAAAGAATTTCAATTCTGTGAAAATTTTGCGTTCGCACCTTGAACAAATCCCAATCCCCGAATGTGATAAAAAAACACAAAAAGAAATTATCAACCTCGTTGATGAACTTGAAAATAAGGAAGATTTTGTAAAAATCTATCATATTCTGGATGAAAAAATCAGAAAACTTTATAAAGTAACACTTGAAGATTATTGCCTGATAAAAGGAGTAAATATTTGGGGTAAATGTTGGGGGGAGTAAATGTTAGGGGTAAATATTGTCACCAATTGCCTAAAGGAATTGTTAGACTTTTCCTCCCTTTCAGAGGGGAAAATATTTTCCCCCCAGAAATAAAAGTTATTGATTTTTTAGTTTTTTTGTAGTAATATCAATCTGCTGGTAGAATATATAGTTGGGGTTAGAATGCTGGTTTCATCAATTGGTTATTTAGAAACTAATAAAAATATTAAGTCCGCATCGGTGAAAAATAAAAATATTAAAAACAACAGCAGATTTGGGCAGGTTCAAACTCAAGTTAATCATCCTGTATATAACAACAATTATTTTAAAAATTTTATTAATTCTATCAAGTCCGTTTTCTCAAACAAAAATAACATCAAAGACAGCAAGTTATCTGTAATTGCGTAATTTATTTTTTATTGTTCTTTAAAAAGAACTCTGACAAATATTATAGAAAATACTGCCGGTAACATTGAAATTACAACCAGTACAGGTACAATACTTGTTGATTGGGCGATAAATCCGATTACAGACATTGCAATCGCAACAATTCCCCACGAAAATCCGTTGATAAACCCGCCGATAATACTTTTATACTGCGGTAAAACTTTCTGTGCCATGCTCATTGTAATAGGTGTTGCAAACATTGTGATGAAGCCCATTAACGCAAAAACCACAAACGACACGGCAGGATAAGTTTTATATGTAAACATAAACAAAATCATTAACGGAAATGTCGTAATCATCGAAATATAAAATACATTTGCCGTTCCGATAATTTTTTCAAATTTCGGACTGATTAGAGAACTTATTCCGCCAAGAAAGATGAATAAGAATAACGCCAAGCCGATTTGAAACTTTGAATACCCCATTGATTTCCACAAAAATGGTAAAAGTATAGAGCATGACGTTGTAACAAGCGATTTTAACATTGCAAGAGTGTTCAAAATATTCAGTTTTCTGCTGCTCAAAATATCCGTCAATGCCTGTTTAAAATTGAGTTTTATGGCAGGAGCATTGGTGTTTGAAAATTTTGGAACACACAAAAACATGCACAACGCACAAGTGATACCTAAAACTGATAAAAACGGCATTTTATTCAAGCCGCAATACTGTGCGATAGCGGACGAGAGCAAAGGCCCCATTGCAAACCCCAAACTTCCGCAGGCAATGAATATTCCCATGTTTTTGACAGGGTCGTTTTTAGAAAATTTCACGACGAACCCGAGAGATTGCGGGTGGAAAAGGCTTGAGCCAAGGCTTCCGAGGATTATACACAAAAGCATTACGCTAATATGCGAGGAAACAGGCACAAGCGAAATGAAAATTGACGTGAACAGCAATCCCCAAAAAATAAATGCACGTTTTCGCATTTTGTCGGCAAAAAATCCGAAATACGGCTGCAACAAAGACGAGAAAATGTGTGAGCAGCTTAAAATAATAGTTGCAACAGGCATAGAAATTTTAATCTGTTCTGCGATAAACGGCATAATCGGATTTAGGAGTCCTGTATATATATCGTTCACAAAATGTGCAGAACAGAGCCATCTTTGGGCAGTTCGTTCTTTCTTTTCGTCAATCATAATTTCATGATTACACCAACAATAACAAAAATCAAATCACCTGTACCACAATTGCTCAATTACATTTTCGCTTTTGATTATTTAGTTAGCTTCTTTCAAAATCAAAATCGTTTTATCAATTTCTTTTTTCAGATACCCGAGTTGTTCGGTCAGGCTTTCTGGGTTATACAAATATCCTGAGCCGCCGTAAGCCATATACGGATTATACTTTGCGGCTTCGGTTCGTAACAAGGCAATGGATTTTGTGTGCATGCTCAATTCCAAAAGTTTCTTATACGATACGAAATAACTTTCGGGTTTATTTGCGTATTTATCCCTGAAATAATCCGCACTTTTTGTAAAATAGTATGCTTTTGCGTTAAATACCTGAACATTTGTATCTTCATCTATCATATCAGAAAGTGTTTCGAGCATTGGAATAAATTCGTTCAAATCATTAACGTATTTTGAAGTTTTATCAGTTTTCAGAATTATATTCACAAACGCAGGATTATCTCTAGGTACGGGTTTTAATTCGTTTGCAGAATTGAAATCTTTTGACGGTTTAAAATCAGGATGAATTTTTTTAGGCTGTTCTTTTTCAAAAACTCTGTTCAAATCAGGCAGAGTTCCAACGTAACCTTTTCCTGATAAATCCTCGCTAACTTTGGCATACGCACACATAGGCACTGACCATGCCAGCACCGTCAAGAATATTAAACCAATACCATATAACTTTCGCATACAACAATTATAATGATATTTATAAAAAAATCATCCTTTATTTACTTTATTTCTATTGTTAATTCATAGAAGTTTGGCAAGGTTTGGGGTTTCCGAACTGACGCATACGCGGATTTGATTTATAGTAATCTTTTTGGTGTTTAGATGCTTTGTAATCCTTGCGTTCCAACTTTTTAATCATTGAATACTTTGAACGCTGTTCCCTTGTTAAACATTTTTTAAAAGTTTTATCTTCTTCGGTGAAAATCTTATCAATTTCACGTTTAAGATTTTTTACTGTTTTTTTCTGCTGATTAATCTCGGAAGAATCAACATTTGCAAGGATTAAAGCCTTTAGAGTATAACTTTCTTTTATCAATTCATTGAACTTTGTTTCATAAACTTGAGCGTTAAGTGCCGTGCAATCTTCTTTGGTTTTAATTTGTTCATCGGTCAAATCCAGTGCATTATAGACAACGGCTCTTTCACGTTGAAGTCGCAGCATGTGTTGTTTATACATAAGTGCATCCTGCGGGGCTTCAATATCAGACTTGTTACAGCAAGCCTTGTACAACTCTATCGCACCTGTTGACGGGGAAAGCGAGATTAACATCAAAAATACACACAACCCTGATAATATTTTTTTTATACTCATTGAAAATCCTCTTTAAATTATTGATAAATTTATACTAGCATAAAAATTTTGGTAAAAAACATATTTATAGTAAAATCCGAATATGGAAGAAATAAATTTAAGAAATTTTGCCTATCTGGGCGATGCTGTATGGGAATTACACATCAGAAACAAGACAATCAGGTTAACCAACAATGCTAAGAACCTGCACAAAATAACGACCGACAAGGTTAAGACAGGTTTCCAGTGTGAACTTTTGCATTTAATAACAGAAAAGTTAACCGAAGAAGAACTGGAAATTGCAAAACGTGCAAGGAATTTACCTATTCCTGTCGGCAGAAAAAATATGCAGGTAGAATACAGGCAGGCAACCGCTTTTGAAGCGTTAATCGGCTGGTGGTATTCCTACGACAAAAACCGCCTTGAAGAAATTCTGGCATTTGTTGAACAATATCTTAACTGATTTTACGGTAAAAAAGTCAAAATACTTCTTGCCGTACTTTCAGGAGATTTGGCATACATAACATCATCAGATACAATAATTCGTTTTCCGCCGTTATAAGTTATTTCAGAAATACATCCCCTGTCAAGTTCGCCAAAAATAAACACGGGAACAGGAGAATCTGAATTTGCAAAAGAAACAAGCTCCATACCGACAGGTGATTGAATTTTTGAGGATCCAGGCAATACAGGTCCGAGTGAAAGATAATCAGCCCCGCAATTTACGGCAGACATTATCTCTTCTCTTGAAGAAACGGTTTTGCCAAGAATTGCGTTTGCTCCAAGGTATTCTCTTGCAATATCAAGCGGAATATCGTTCACCCCGAGGTGAACCCCGTCGGCTTCAATGATTTTGGCAAGGTCAAGACGGTCATTCATGATGAACGTTGCTCCGTATTCATCGCACAACATTCTGATTTTTAGCCCTAAATCAATGATTACACTGTCAGGAATAGTTTTTTCACGAAGTTGTACAATATCAACACCGCCTTGCAGGGCAGAGGCAACCGCATCTAAAAATAAGTCCTTTGACTCAAATTTGTCAGAATTTGTAATCAGATAAAGTCTTTTCTTTTCCAATTTTAAAAGATTAAACTGTTCTTTTAACTTACTCCACATAAATAAATCCCTTGCAACCCTTTTTCTATAGTTATTATAGCATAAATTCGCCCAAGTACAAGAATAATAGACAAAATAAAAGGTCAGTTCATCTGAACTGACCCTTGATATGTGAGTATTAGAAGTAAATTTTTGTTTTAAGAAATCATATATTGTTCTAAATCTTTCATTCCGGATTCTATATTCGGTGCAACTTTAATATAATCTCTAAGAGCCATATTATAAGCCGTCAAATATTTATCTGCTTCTTCTTTGTCTTCTATTTTAAAATTTCGGCACCATCCGTTAAGTTCCGGAGCTGCTTGAAGGTAACGGTCAACAGAACCTGCGGGTGCTTGTTTAGATATATTCACTCCCAGACTTGCATATAATCCGTTTGGGGTGTCTAAATTTGTTCGACCAATACTGTTATCAAATTTCATATCAACGGTTGTAATCTTTTTTGTACCGCCGGTTGTTCCAACTTCACCTGCTTTTTTAGGTGCATTGAAATTCAATATTGGTGTTTGTTTGGTTAGGTGTGTTTTTCCAACAGAACTCATTGTTTCGAATCTCCTTTTTACTCACATATACTCGTGTGTTTTTACCGTATTAAATTTTAATCAATCTTTAAATCATCTCGTACTTATATAAAGTATTTTTGTTTTCAAAAATTGCCTTTTTGATGTTAAATATTACGAAATGTTAACATGGTAAAATCATGTGGTATAAGGATTTACATGGATTTCGGCACGACAACGAAACCTTATGTGGCGGAATAATTCCGTTTCAATTCCTCCAAACTGTCACCACCGTATTTAAGCAAAATTTCATCCGCAAATACCCACGCTGCTCTTGCTTCTGCAACAACCGAACACGCCTCAACCGCACACACATCAGACCGTTCAAAATGTGCTTCGGTTTCTTCCATTGTATCAGCATCAACAGTTTTTAACGGTGTCCGCATGGTCGGAATAGGCTTCATAACCCCATAAATAACGACTTCTTCACCGTTTGTCATACCGCCTTCAATTCCTCCGGCATGGTTTGTTTTTCTGGTAATTTCACCGTTTTCTACAAACATTTCATCATGGTAATCACACCCCGTAAACCCGAGCGGATTTGTACCGATTTCAACGACTTTCACGGCAGGAATACTCATTACAGCCTGTGCAAGTTTTCCGTCAATTCCCCTATCCCAGTGAACATGCGAACCTAACCCTACAGGAAGTCCGCGATATGTGACAACAAACCGTCCGCCGACCGTATTACCTTTTCCCCGCATAATATCGACTTCATCCTTGAACTTGTCAGGACAGCACGCAGAACCGATTTGCAAGACTTTTGAACATCCTTCAATACCAAGTTCTTTTAGCAACAATTTCGCAACCGCACCGACCGCAACTTCTATTGCGGTTTTTCTTGCACTTGAGCGTTCAAGAATATTTCTCAAATCGCTTTGCTGATATTTTACACTGCCTGCGTAATCGGCATGCCCCGGACGATAGGTAGAAAAACGTTTTTCATCCGTAATATCTTCGGGTGCAACACTCATAACCTTCTGCCACGACTCAAAATCTCTATTTTTAACAACAAGAGTTATCGGCGAACCTATCGTTTTGCCAAATCTTACGCCCGACGTAATCTCCACGGTATCTGTTTCTATTTGCATTCTCGCACCACGTCCGTAACCCTGCTGACGTCGTTTCAGTTCATTGTTGATAAACTCAACATCAATCGCAACACCTGCAGGCATGCCCTCAATTATCGCTGTCAGGCATTTCCCGTGGCTTTCTCCTGCTGTTAAAAATCTAAATTTGTTCATATTTATTCCTTATTCTTTTGGTTCAAAAATGATTGAACTTTCGTCTGCATCATTTCTTCCGTTATTTTCAAACCTGAATCGGTATCTTTCACAATCTGATACATCTTTAGCCAGTAGGTTTCTTTTGAAGGTTGCCTTTCAGCCGAAATTTTTATCCCCTCGGGAACCTCCTGTGCTATGATGTTTCTGTACTTATTTCTGTACTTTCTCAGTTTAGCAGTTTTTTGCCCAAGTTTCAATTCTTTAAAATATCTTTGCGTAGGAACAACAACATCAACCACCTCTCCCGTCGGTTTTACAACCTCTCGAATTATTTTTGCATCGGTTGAATACATATCAAGCAAACTTGCATCATAGTTGTTCGCAAAATTTGTATATTTAACGAAAAAGTCCATTGCTTCTTTCGGGGTTTTCGCACTCACCGCAAGCGGTAACAAGCATAAAACATAAATTATCGTGATTATTGTTTTCAACATGGTTTATCCTCCGATTTAGATTTTGGTAACATAAACTGAAAAATAAACCGCCCGACAAGGTAGAAAATTTTGGTAATTTTTTATATAATAAATTTGCTATGAGTAGAGTTTTAATTGTAGATGATGTTCCGGGCTGGGTCAGATTTCACCAAAATAACCTTGAATATCTGAATGAAGATATCGAAATTGATACCGCATACAGTGCAAGAGAAGGAGTTGCAAAAATAGAAGCAAGTATTGATAATCCGTATTCGGTCATTTTTACGGACTTGCAAATGGAAAGCGATTTTCTGCCAAAATCAGCAGGTGAATGGTTTATTGAACAAATTAAAACCTACAAAAAATACTACAAAGATGCCAAAATCGTTATAATCTCCGCATCACCTGCAATTTCTCGCATCGCAGAAAAATATAAGGTCGATTACATCCCCAAAACCGTTGTGAGAAATTCAGACAGCGAAGTATATAGAAAAATCTTAGGCTAATTTTCCTTTTATCCGTGCATAATCAAGATTACCGCCGCTACGCCCGACACCGTCTTGTGTGACATCAATCGTATAAGCACCAAGACTTGCCGCAACAAGTGAATTTTCAAAGGCAAGCCCCGCGTTGTTATGGGCATGGAAACTTATCCTGTCATATCCCAGGATTTTCAACTTGTTGTAATACGTCGGAACATCAGAAGGTTGAAGTTTGCTGTAACTGTCAGCAAAATACAAACTTTCCAAAATCGCTTTATTTTCCCACATATACAAATATAAATACCCGTCAGCATCAATGTTTGAAACATCCATCAACTGTACAAAAACTTTGTAACCTTTACTATGCAAATCCTCTGCAATCTCAAGAGCAACAGGGATTTTATCAGGATGAACCGCAACCCTCACAAAATCAAGATAATCCTGAGATTTCCCCGCAAAATCTTCCGCACTATACCTTGAAGTATCAGTCATAACACCGATTTCAAGGTTTCCTTTTTGTTCGTAAAACTGCTTCAACAACTGCGGAGTACAACGGTAAAATCGTCCTTTACCCTCGGTATCACAGTAATTCCGATATCCGATTTCATAATAAGAAACCTTTTCATTATTGAGGAATTTAATATGGTTATGAATAAATTCATCGCTAAATTCCCAATTACAAGGATGTCCGCCGTCGCGTGTTGTACAATCTAATATTTTTGTCATACAAAGATTGTACCATAAGTTTGCCAAATTCTAACAAGCCCTTTTGCCATGGTGGATAATTTATTTTTAACTTCAAATATTTAACATGATTTATATCGAAAGGAGTTTTAAAACATGAAAGTAAATACCTATCAGGCAGAAGTTGCCGAATTGAAAGAGTTAAAGAATTTGTTCATAGAAATGACCGCACAGAATTGCAATATGCACTGCAAACACTGCTATATTGAGTTCCCGAAATACAAAAAGGTCGAAGATTACATCAAACTTGATACGATTAAAACCGCAATAAACGACACCACAAAAGAAAATATCGAATGTATTTATCTGACAGGTGCTGAACCTATGACACACCCTGATTTTAATGCGATATTAAGATTTTGTTTAACCCGTTCAAACGTTTGTATCTGCACAAACGGCTCTTTTATTAACGAAAAGAAAGCCAGATTTTTGAAAAAAGTTGAAGATGAATCGCAATATGAAATCTGGTTCAAAATCAGTTTAGACCACTACGAAGAACTCAAAAACGATAACATCAGATACAGAGGGGCATACCGCCATGCGATATTTGCACTGAAACACCTTGTAAAATACGAGTTCCGACCGATTGTAACCGTAACAAACTACTATAGCCTCTCAAAAGAAGAAATCCAACAGGAATATTTAAAAATCTTTGCCAAAAATAATCTTCCGCTTGATATTGAAAATATTCAAATTTCACCATATTACGACAAAGAAAAATCTTCAGAAATCACTCAAAATGCAGAGTTTTCGGACAATCTTGACTGCGTATGCGGAAGAATACTCACAAATTCAGGCGTTTACACATGCCCGTTTTTAGCAAACGATTACAGAGGTCGCTGCGGAAGTTCTTTTGCGGATTATAACAAAAGAAGTTCGCTTGAAACGAACTTCTGTAGTGTTTGTTTAAATTCAAAAAATCGAATTTTTTCTATTGATTTTACAAAATTTGTATAATTATTTCTTTGCGTATAATTTCACTTTGCAATTGATTAACAGAACTTTTTTATTCTTTTTGTAAGGTACAATTTCTACCTGTTGAATATCTAAAAAGTGTTCGTGTTTATACAATTCTTTCAAGAAATTATCGTAATTTGAGTAATTAGCAATCATTTCAATATTCAAACGAGCGACGTTGTATTTGTCTGCAGCGTTCTGAGCAAATGCGTCATCTTTAACATCCTGATCGTATTCATATTTAATAGATCTAATCTTAATCTGATTTGCTCTTACCAATTGTAAGATTTCGGAAAATTCACCTGCGATAGCCGCTTCTGAATCGAAACCTGCCATAACCGGCTTATAAAAAGGCTTATCAGATTTTGACGCATCGCTTTCCTTTTTATCAACAGCAGCCTCAGCCGATCTCAGTGAATCTAAT
Organism: uncultured bacterium; assembly: GCA_945833895.1. Lineage (GTDB taxonomy): Bacteria > Cyanobacteriota > Vampirovibrionia > Gastranaerophilales > Gastranaerophilaceae > Zag111. The sequence continues at coordinate 5,157 of CAMAGQ010000021.1, read as the reverse complement.
TTTGCCTGCTCTTGATTAACTTGTTCTTGTTTTGCTTTCATATCGGCTGTTACGGAATTATAATTTCTCAAATTCGTAAACACTTTTGGTATATAAAATACGAAAGCGAAGAAAGCAAGAACAAGTATTACTATTGGTAACAAAAATTGTTGAAGTTGTTTATTGTCCATATTATATCCTTTAATATTTACGTTTTATTCTATTGATTAGTATTCTCTTCTGTTGATGAAGATTCTGTATTATTTTCTGTAGAATTTTCTCCGGAATTTTCATCAGAACTTGTAGACGGGCTCAACTTATTTATGTAACTTTGAAGTTGAGAATCTGTCATATTTGTAATTTCAAATATGTACGGTGCACTGTCAAACGGAGAAATTGTTTCGTTTACAACTTTATCCAAAGAACCTGATCTCAAGCCTAAATTACTTACACGTAAATTAGAATCAACAAGAGAATCTTTCAGGTTTTTAAAGAAAACATAAACATCTTCAACCGTATCAGCACAGCCTTTGATAGCAATCAAGCCGTCGTCGCCGGTAATGAAATATGTTAAGTATAAATCTTTTGGAATTGATTCTCCAAGTGCGGCATAAGCCATTATTTTTACTCTGTTATTTTTTAATGTTTTTGCAATCTCTTCTACAGGGTCAAATGTTACCTGACCTTCTTTAGAACCTTCTAACTGCTCAACTTGTTCTTGAATAGCAGTCAATTGGTTTTCAATTTCAACAGCTTTAGTTTGTTGTTCAACTACCATTTTTTCAGTAGCATTAGCCCCGAAGTATGACAAACCGCCGACTACAGCAAGTACAATAACCGCAAGAACCGTTGCAATCTGAGGAGTAAGCCCCATAAATGTTGCAACTTCAACAGGTTCAGATACTCCAAGGAAGTTTACATCGTTGTTTATCAATGCGGACGGTGCTGCTGAACCGTAAGCACTCAACGAAACTTTAACCTGATCGTCAGGAAGAACATTCAAACCGAAATTAGCCAAAGGCTCTTTTCTGTACTGGTTATCTTCAACGACAATAGTTTGTCCCGCAAATTGTAAACGTTCTTTCAAGATTTCTGCAGAAACAAGGTCTGATTCTGAAATAATTACAAGAGAACTTGAAGGAGAACTCATCAAAGCAATCTGAACAGAGTTTTCAATTTCAGTATATACCTCTTCACCTTCAAAAGCTTTTAACGGCATTGGTTCTTCATAATATTCAAGAAGTCTTTTGCCTTGCAAACTCAACAACTGATAACCGCTGTTATTAACGACCATCAAAGTCCAAGAGTGACCTTCGTTGTCCATTTGTTCTTTAGCAAGAGCGGTTACATACAAACCTTTCAAGTCTGAAAACATTGAACTGCCGACGCTAACAAGAGTTGCACCGATACTTGTCAAAATTTCTTTCATCTGTACAACAACTTCTTCTTGAACAGCGGTATAGAAAACACTTCTTGAATCTGTGTTTGTAGAAACTTGTGCATCAAACCAGAACGGAACAGGGTTTTTTCTTTTAAAGATATAAGATTGTTCCAATTCGCCGATTATAATATTAGTGATTGCGTTATCATCCAACAGTAATTGAATACCTTCTTTTAACCCAAACCAAACTGTCGGCAAATTCAAATGAACATTGATTTTTGTAGGGTCAATGTTTCTGCTTTGCAAAAGTTCAAGCAAGGTATTTTTGAAAGCATCATAACTTGCAATCTCTCTCTGTGCCTCATTATATTCAAGCGGAGCCTGTGCATAAGTCTTTATCGTTCCGGAATTATCTATCTCTAAGATTTCTAAACCACACGCGGGAGATACAGATACGTAAATATCCTTTTTCCCTCCACCAAGTCCTAATAAACTGTTTAATGACATATCTACCTTTTCACTTTTTTACTATTCTCTTTTTTTATTATACAATACATTCTATAAATGGAAAAATCTTAACATAAATTTACAATGAATGGAGGATAAGCATACAAAATGCAAAAACTAATCAATAGTATTAACAAATTAAAGAAAGAGAAAAATGCAATAATACTGGCACATTGTTACCAGCCGGTAGAAATTGATTTAGTTGCGGATTTTGTAGGAGATTCGTTGGCACTAAGCCAAAAAGCCGCTCAAACAAAGGCTGATATTATCGTGTTTGCAGGGGTTTATTTTATGGCACAAACCGCTAAAATCCTTTCACCAAATAAAAAAGTTTTACTACCGCAAATCGAAGCGGGCTGCCGAATGGCTGACATGATTACGTACAAACAATTAATCGACTTCAAATCAAAGCACCCGAATATTCCGACGGTATGTTACGTAAATTCAACAGCCGAAGTCAAATCCGAATGCGACATGTGCTGTACAAGTTCAAACGCAGTAAACGTTGTAAAAAGCATGAACGCAGAAAAGATTTTATTCCTGCCTGATACATATTTAGGGAAATGGGTTGAAAAACAACTGGGCAATGTAGAAGTTATCACCTACCCCGGATTTTGCCCGACACACTTGCAAATCCGTCCTGATGATGTTGAAAAAATGCGAATTCAACACCCGAATGCACTTATTCTTGCCCATCCTGAGTGCCATACAACGGTATCAGAAATGGCAGATTATGTCGGAAGCACAACAGGTATTATGAATTTTGTCAAAAACAGTTCTCACAATGAGTTCGTAATCGCAACAGAACAAGGGGTTACGGACAGATTGAAACGTGATTATCCTGACAAAACCTTCATCTCAATCAAAGACAATATCGTTTGTCCGAACATGAAAATGACCTCGCTTGAAGATATTCTAAACGTTCTGGAAAACGAAACAAACGAAATTTTTGTAAAAGAAGAAATCGCACAAAAAGCAGTAAAATGTATTGATAGCATGCTGGAGGTTTCAAAATAAATGGAAAAATCTGATATTATATACGGCAAAAATTCAATCACGGAAGCACTTATTGCAGGAAACAGAGAAATAAATAAAATTCTAATTTCCAAAAATATTCACACGGATGCAAAAATTACAAAAATTAAAGAACTTGCTCAAGAAAAAGGAATTATTTTTCAATTTGTTGCAAAAGAGAAATTTCAACCCTATGCAGAATTTAATCATCAAGGGGTTATTGCTCAGATTTCGCCGATAAAATATATGGATTTAGACGACTTTTTAGAAAGCAAAAACCACACAACTTCATCACTTGTAATCCTTGACGGTGTAGAAGATTCGCACAATCTGGGTGCAATAATCAGAACATGCGTTTGTGCTGGAGTTGAAGGTATAATTATCCCGTCAAGAAGAAATGTTCAGGTTAATTCAACGGTTGAGAAAATCAGTGCGGGAGCAATAAATCACATTCCGATAATAAAAGTAAATAGCCTTGTTAACGCGGTTCAGAAACTAAAGGATAACAACTGGTGGATAATTGCAACAGACGCAAGTGCAAAAGATAATTATTATGATGTTAAATATAATGATATGAACTTTGCAATTATCATGGGGGCGGAGCATGCCGGAGTGTCAAAATCGTTACTGAAAGCCTCGGATTTTGTCGTAAAAATCCCGATGCAAAATAGTTTTAACTCTCTTAACGTATCAAATGCCCTCAGTGCAATAATTTTTGAAACATTAAGACAAAAATTAACCAATAAATAATGTAATTAGATGAGCAAATTTGTATAATTGTTTAGTAATATCATGGTAATAAATTATAAGATAGGAGTATCTTGTGAAAAAAGAATTTGAATCTTTTGGAATCCTTACTGATGATATTTCAGATGAGCATATAGATTTTAAAAAACTTCAAGAACTTGAAACAGAACAAGAAACCGAAGACGGTGAAGATGTTCTGAAATCCGTCGAAGTTCCAAGCATTCAAGAAAACCTGATGTCGGTAAGCTCTGACGATAGCGTTAAAATATACCTTAGACAAATCGGTAAAATTCCACTGTTAACAACGGATGAGGAATTGGATTTGGCAAAAAAAATCCAAGAAAACCACGACGACTTCGCCAAAAACGTACTTGTTAACGCAAACTTAAGACTTGTTGTAAGTATTGCAAAAAAATACATTGGTAGAGGTTTGTCGTTTCTTGACCTAATCCAAGAGGGAAATGTCGGCTTAATCAAGGCGGCAGGTCGTTTTGACTATAAAAAAGGTTACAAATTCTCAACTTACGCAACATGGTGGATTCAGCAATCAATAACAAGAGCAATTGCTGATAAAGCACGAATTATAAGACTGCCGATACACATGATAGATTCAATCGGCAAGATTAGACGTGCAACGCTTGACCTGACAACAGAACTCGGTCACACCCCGACAAAACAGGAAATAGCATACCGCCTTGGTTTGCCTGTGTCAAAACTAACAGCAATAATTAAATCAGCACAATCAACGGTTAGTATGGATACACCTGCATCAAGCGACGAGGATTCATCAAAGATTGCGGATTTTATCGTTGATAAATCGACAATTACGCCTGACGGCAAGGTTACTCACGAAAACTTGCTTCAAGATATCAGACAAATTCTTAACCAATTAAGCCAAAAAGAACGTGATGTTTTGATTTTGCGTTACGGACTTGATAATAACGGAATGAAGAAAACGCTTGACGAAATCGGCTCACAGTATGGCGTATCAAGGGAAAGAATACGCCAAATCGAAAACCGTGCGATAGCAAAATTGAAAAAACTTTGTAAAAACGAAAAACTCCACGACGGCTTAATAAACTACTTCGGAGGGTAGGGGGGGGGAATATATAAAACCTCTGACGGAACTAGATATAGGAAGTTCTTCCTTGTGTAGACGTACAAATTCCAACTTGAACTGCAGTCAATTTTGGCACGATTGTCTTACGACTGTATGATGAACTTTATTCCATGCTTTTCTCAAAAATCGGTAATTTAGCCCTAAAAAACTACCTGCTCAGACACAATTTCTTGTTCAATTGTTCTTCAAGGTTCAACTTCAATTCCTCTGTGTCTTCTGTTGAAACATCTTTGAGTATTCTTGCAATTTCATGCAGTTCAATATCCGTATAGTCTATGTATTCACTCTTTTTCATAAAGCCCTCTTTAAATAAACACATGGTTATTATACAAAATTTTTCATTAATATAACAGCATTTTTACCAAAAATTTTATATAAATTCATCAAAATTAATAGCCTGTAACAAAAG
>CAMAGQ010000020.1 GCA_945833895.1 uncultured bacterium | reverse complement strand
ATTATTGAAACAAAGTAGTTTTACTTTTATATGTTAAGTTTGTAAATAAATAATCTTTTTTAGAATTTTACCCGAAAATTTGAGGTTGAAGTATTGTATTCAGCCGTTTGTGCTTGCCGATTATTATAATAAGTTTATTTTTAGAAAAATATTCGTTGGATTTTTCATATTTCTCAGAGTCCTCAAATCCTCTTAATATAATCTTTACACGCAAATTACTTGACCTTTTTGAAAAAAGTTTTTATAGTTAAAAAGTAATCTGAAAAATCAGATTTTAGATATAAAGAAAGAGGTTAGTATGACAGAGTTTACACACGTCAGACTTGACGGAAAAAAGTACACGGAAGAAGAGATTAAAAAGATTATTAAGGAACAAAATGTCAGATTTATAAAACTGCAGTTTGTTGATATAAACGGTCAGGTTAAGAATATGTCAATTCCGTCTGAGCACATAGATAAAGCATTAAATAACGAAATTATGCTTGACGGTTCATCAATTAAAGGGTTCAGAAGCATTGAAACATCAGATATGTTTTTCCATCCTGATATTAACAGTTTTCAAATTTTACCTTGGAGAGGTGAAAGCGGTGTAAATTCTGCAAGATTAATTTGTGATATCTATAACGCTGACGGAACTCCGTTTGAAGGCTGCCCTCGCTGCAACTTAAAACGCGTAATGCAAGAAGCTGAAAAACTTGGATTTTCTATGAATATCGGGCCGGAAGCGGAATTTTTCTTATTCTCAAAAGATAAAGACGGCAATGTAACAACAAACACTCAGGATAGTGCAGGTTATTATGACGTAGGACCTGAAGATTTAGGTGAAGATGTTCGTTCTGATATCGTTTTGACTTTGCAAGAAATGGGCTTTGATATTGAGGCTTCTCACCACGAAGTTGCTGACGGTCAACACGAAATCGATTTCAGATACGCTGACATTTTAACCGCTGCGGATAACGTTACAACTTTCAGAATTGCAGTTAAAGCGATTGCCGCAAAACATAATTTGCATGCTACATTTATGCCTAAGCCGATTTATGGTATCAATGGCTCAGGTATGCACTGTAACGTTTCTTTGTTCAAAGACGGTAAGAATGCGTTTTACGATGAAAAAGCGGAATATCAATTGTCTGAAACCGCAAAATATGCAATTGGCGGGATGTTGAAACACGTAAAAAGTATTACGGCAATTACAAACCCTGTAGTAAACAGTTACAAACGACTTGTTCCGGGATATGAAGCTCCTGTTTATCTTGCGTGGTCATTGGCAAACAGAAGTGCATTGTTGAGAGTTCCTGCAAAACGTGGAGTTTCAACAAGGGTTGAGTTGCGTTCTCCTGACCCTGCTTGTAACCCGTATCTTGCTTTTGCGGCAATTCTTGAAACCTGTCTTGACGGTATCAGAAATAAAATTGACCCGCCAGCTCCTGTAGAAAGTAATATTTACAAATTAACTTCTAAAGAACGTAAAAAACAGAGAATTGATTCACTTCCGGGTAGTCTTGCAGAAGCTCTTGATTACTTGGATAAATCACTTGTTGCAAAAGCCGCTCTTGGTGAACATATTTCAAAAGAATTTATGACTGCCAAGAAAAAAGAATGGGATTCGTTTAGAACATACGTTTCTCAATGGGAATTGGATAAATATTTGGAAAGATACTAAATTTCAAATTGTAAAATAATAAAAAGTCTTTTAGAATTTGATTTCTAAAAGACTTTTTTCGTTAAAATAATGTTAAAAATTTTTTATTTAATCTCTTTGAAAAATTCATTAGATATTAGTTGAGAATATTTTGATTTCTCGTTCAGAGAAACAAGAATTTTATCGTTGTTGTTTTCGTCCTTAACAACAGAGATTATTCCTGAAACTTCACCAATAGGAAGTTTTTTTATTCTTGCGGTAAATCTTACATAAGGTGCTGTTTGTCCGTAAGTTTTCATTGTGCCTCTTTCTGTCACGTGAAAATCTTCCAGTGCATCGGATTGATATCTAACCTTTTTTATTGCATTTTTAATTCTATCTTCCGCATCCGCAGCCTTGATATCTGTTTGGGTAAGAATTTGTTTTTTGCCTGAATCAACAACAACCATTTTTTGACCTGTTGCTTTATGCTCCGCTAAAACTGCATTATAACCCATTACACCTGCGGCTTTTTCTATTTCAAATTCTTTGTCTATCTTTGAAAAATCGCCTACTTTTTGCGCACGCTCCAAAACTACATCGTGACTCGGGTTTACAAAATTCTTAAATTGCGTAATAAGAAAATCTTTTCCGCCTATAGCAACAAATCCTACGATTATTGCGGTAAGGAAAATTGCTCTTGTTACATTTTTTAAACAACTCATGTTGAAATCCTCTCGTTTTTATATGAATATTATAATATGAGCAAGTCTGAAATCAATCACATAAACAGTTGGGAAGTTAAACCTGAAGATACTACGCCTGTTATGCAACAGTATTTGAAAATAAAAAGTGAAAATCCGGGGATTTTATTATGGTATCGTTTAGGTGATTTTTACGAAACTTTTTTTGAAGATGCTCTGGTTATGTCAAAAGAGTTAGAGTTAACCCTGACAGGTCGTGATGCAGGTCCAAAACTCGGCAGAGTTCCGCTTGCAGGTATTCCTGCTAAGGCGGCTGACGGATATTTGGAAAAACTTGTTCAGAAAAATTATAAAGTTGCAATTTGTGACCAATTGGAAGACCCAAAATTCGCAAAAGGGCTTGTAAAACGCGGTGTTACCCGTGTTATTACTGCGGGAACTTTGACCGAAACTAATCTTTTAAATCAAAATTCTAATAATTATATTTGTGCGATTTATAAGGATGAAAAACAAGATATTTACGGGTTTTCATACACGGACATTTCAACGGGTGAGTTTAAGACAACACAGGCTAATCTTAATTTGATTTTGGCTGAATTGGCAAGGCTTAACCCGTCAGAAATCGTTGCTCCGGGATTAAAACAGGACATTAAACCGTTCCAGATTGTACCTGATGAGGTTATAAATCTTCCTGATGAAATTACAAAAAGGTATAATTGTTCTAAAATTCCCGCCTCCGTATTTGAAACTAATTTCGCAGAAAATAATCTTAAAACTATTTTTAAAACACAAAGTCTTGAAAGTTTCGGGTATTCCAAATATAAAACAGGATATAGGGCGGCAGGTGCTTTGCTTGCTTACGTTTGGGAAACTCTCAAAGGTAATATGCCAAAGTTTGAGCGTATTGAGGCTTATGAACTGTCTGAATATATGATTTTAGACAGTGCAACAAGAAAAAATCTTGAACTTGTTGAAACTTTGCGTGAAAAGAATAAATACGGGTCATTACTTTGGGCTGTTGACAGAACGAAAACAAATATGGGTGCAAGGCTTATTAAAAACTGGATTTGTCAGCCGCTTAAAAGTGTTTCTGATATTATGAAACGTCAAAATTCCGTTTCTGAACTTATCGAAAAATCTGATATTCGTTATGCTTTGAGTGAGCATCTTGAAAAAATTTATGATATCCAACGACTTTCAACAAGAATGAGCAACGGTTCCGCTTCACCAAAGGATTTTGTATGTCTAAAACTGTCCCTGAGTATTCTTCCGCAAATTTTAGAAGATACTCAAGGTTTGGAATACGATATTTTTTCATCAATCAGAGATTATAATGAGCAAATTCAAGATTTTGTTTCAATGATTGAGAATACAATCGTTGAGAATCCGCCGATACTTTTAAAAGACGGAGGTATCATCAAAGAGCGTGTCAGCGGTGAATTGGATTATTTCAGAGATTTATTAACCGGCGGGGAAGAGTGGCTGAAATCTTTTGAAGAGCAGGAAAAAGAGCGTACAGGTATTAAAAATCTCAAAATCGGCTATAACAAAGTTTTCGGATATTTTATTGAGGTTACGAATTCGTTCTTGAACCTTGTTCCTAATTCTTATGTCAGAAAGCAAACTCTGACGGGTGCTGAAAGATTTATAACTGATGAATTGAAAAAGCACGAGGATGACGTACTTTCTGCAAAATTCAAATCGACTGAACTGGAATACAAATTGTTTACTGATTTCAGGGAATATTCAAAAGAATATGTTTCTATTATCCGTGAAATTGCTGATGTTATTGCAAAGGCTGATGTTTTAAATTCTCTTGCTGAGATTGCGGTTGAAAACAATTATTGCAAGCCGGAAATTGATGAGTCAGACGATTTATTTATTAAAAACGGACGACATCCTGTATTAGAAAAGATTTTGCCGCTTGGTGAGTACGTTTCAAATGATTTGGAATTGAAATCTAATTCAACTGATGTAACACAATTTATGATTTTAACAGGCCCGAATATGGCAGGTAAATCGACTTATATGCGTCAAAATGCCTTAATTTTAATCCTTGCTCAAATCGGTTCGTGGGTTCCTGCGGATTTTGCAAAAATCGGTGTTGCTGATAAAATTTTCACAAGAGTTGGTGCAAGTGATGATTTAACCCTCGGTCAGTCAACGTTTATGGTCGAAATGATTGAAACATCTTACATTTTAAATTCCGCAACCTCAAAGAGTTTTATTCTGCTTGATGAAATCGGCAGAGGTACAAGTACTTACGATGGTGTTGCTATTGCGTGGTCTGTTGCCGAATACATTGCAACAAAAATTAAATCAAGATGTATTTTTGCAACTCACTACCACGAACTTAACGTCATGACAAAAACTTATCCGCAGATAAAGAATTATCGTATAACAATTGCCGAACAAAACGGCGAAATTGAGTTTTTGCGTAAAATTGTTCAAGGCGGAGCAAGCAAAAGTTACGGTATTCAAGTTGCAAAAATGGCGGGACTTCCTAATGCCGTTATAAAACGCTCGGAAGACTTAATGTTAAAAATGCAAAAAGATTTTTCAAATAACCTTGCAACAAGAAAGAAAATGAGTCATAATGAAGATGGCGTTCCACAGTTGTCGTTGTTCGGAATGTAAACTTTTATTACAACATAGCAAAAAAAAATTATTTAGTGTTTTCTAATAGAGCAAAGGAGTGTGTAGAAATGAATATTACTTTCAATCCTGTAAGTTTCAAGGGAAACAACTTAGGTGCTATTACAAATCCGGTGCAGGCTGAGAGATATCCTCAAATGGATGCGTTGGCTTTAGATAATGAACACGCAGCGAAATCAAAAAGCAAAGTTGAGTTGTTTAATTACAGATTGCATGATGATAATTGGAGCAAAACCTATGACAATGCAACAAATACCGTCCATATAAAATTCCCGAACAGTCACGACGGCACGGAATACGATATATCATCAGACGGTAAAGTTATTGAATCTGACGGTTGGTCATCCCCAAGAGTTATTTTGGATAAACACGAAGAATTGGGCAAATATGTTCTGGCTATGAAAGATTATCAAATTAAATCGGCAGTAACTTTCGGTAATAATACCGGTTCTGCATTTGAAGATTTTACAATCCCAAGAGGTCAGTCCCCGAAGACAGAACCTGTAAAGACAGAAGTTTCTGAAGCGATTGAAACCCCTGTAGCAGAAGACATTAAAGAAACCGCGGTTGAAAATAAATTAGATGCTGTTGATGCGGATGCAGTTGAATCTGCTGTCGATAATCAGCCAAAGCGAAAAACAACATTTAAAGAAAAAATTGCTAACGTGTGGAAGTTTTTTGCTAGTTTAGGGCAAATGACAAAGGCGGTCGGTAAAGGCATAATGTATGGTGTGGCAACAGCAGGTACATTACTTGCGGGTTCTTGGTTGTTTAATACACTACCAAAAGCGTTTAGCAAAGAAGGCCCGAAACTAGCACAGGTTTTCAAACACCCGATTACACATATTGCAAAATCAGGTAAAGTTATTGCGGGTATTGGTGCAGCCGCTGTGTTTGCTTATCATTTAATAGCAGGACGGCTTACAGCAAACCAAAGAACCGCAGATATTGACCACAAATTACATGTCGGTCATAGAGATGTTTAATTTTATTACTCAATAATTTACAAATGTTGACGGGAATACTCTTCCCGTCCTTTTCTTTTGCGATTTATCTTTGTAATTTCTCCTCAAAATGAACTTGACATTGATATATGTTAGTTTTAAAAATATATAGTAAGTAAAATTTTTTAACGTTTAAATACGTAGGAAGTTATAATTTTATCAGACTAAGAGATATGTTAGTATCGCAGTAGTTTAAGGTGGAGAAGAATGAATAATTATTTTATTGGAATAATTACCCTATTATTGAGCGGTTTTGTCGCAAATATTTTCAGCAAGAAATTAAAAACCGTGATTTTATCATTGTTAGTTTCGGTTGGTTCTGTATTTTGTGCTATTCCTGCAGTGAAGGTATTATTCGGGCATGAAAACTTAGTTGCAAATTTCGATTTCAACACGATATTCGGAAATGTAAGTTTTGTAATTGACCCGTTAAGTGCGTTTTTTATCCTGGTAATTACCGTGATGAGTTTGCTTTCGGTAATTTATTCTAACGGATATTTAAAACCGTATCTTGATTTGAAAAATATAAGTTCTCATCTTGTGTTTTTGCCGATGTTGATAGCTTCAATGCTTGCCGTTGTCACCTGTCAAAACGCTTTGATGTTTTTGATTTGCTGGGAAATTATGTCATTGAGTTCATTTTTCCTTGTTATATTTGAAAGTAATAAGAAAGATGTTTTAAAAGCGGGTATTAAATACCTTGTATTTATGCACATTTCGGTTTTATTTATCATAATTGCATTTGCCTTGATGTCGATTAAATCAGGAAGTTTTGAGTTTGAAACATTTAAAGCCGTATTACAAAACAATACTTCTTTTGCAAACATTGTATTTATACTTGCATTTATCGGTTTTGGAACTAAGGCTGGTTTTGTACCTTTCCATAACTGGCTGCCTGATGCTCACCCTGCTGCACCTTCTCATGTCAGCGGAATTATGTCAGGTGTGATGATTAAGACAGGTATTTACGGGATAATCAGAATGATTACACTGATTGGTATTCCGTCAAAAGAGATTGCGTACGGTTTTCTGGCAATTTCGGTTGTTTCGTCTTTGTATGGCGTGTTATATGCAATTACTCAACACGATTTGAAACGTCTTTTGGCTTACCACAGTATTGAAAATATAGGGATTGTCGGTATCGGATTAGGTGTCGGTATGCTTGGGTTAACTTATCACAATCCGCTTGTTGCATTGTTAGGGTTCACGGGCGGCATTTTGCATGTACTTAACCACTCTATATTTAAAGAATTGTTGTTCTTATCTGCCGGAAGTGTTTATATAAAAACTCACACAAAAGATATCGAAATTCTTGGCGGATTGATTAAATCCATGCCGGTTACTGCAATATTATTCCTTATCGGTTCTGTTGCAATTTGCGGCTTGCCGCCGTTCAACGGATTTATCAGTGAATTTTTGATTTATTTCGGAATGTTTAAAGGTTTGGAAATCCACCATTTCCTTTCAATTTTGCTAATATTCTTTGCAATTTCAGGACTTGCACTTGTCGGAACTATGGCTATTTTATGTTTCAGCAAAGCGTTCAGTATAATGTTTCTTGGAATGCCGCGAAGTGAGAACGCTCAAAACGTTACAACAGATTCCAGTAAGGTTATGTTAATTCCAATGGGAATACTTGCAATATTTACTCTGCTTATCGGAATTTATCCGCAGTATGTGGTGTTCTGGGTTAAACGAGTTGTATTTGATATGTTCTCGGAAAATATAGTAAATTTCTGTCAGGTTTGTATGATACCACTTAATATTATGCAGACAATCGCTTTGTATGCGGTTCTGTTTGTCGGTTTCGTAACATTGATGATATTCTTAAAGTTGAAACTTACAAAAGGCAAAATTGTAATGCACGATACCTGGGGGTGCGGATATAATAGAGCAAACAACCACATGCAATATACGGCATCATCTTTTGCAAGTCCGTTTTTATCAATGCTAAGACCACTGTTTAAAAAGGTATTTGATATTGAAAAACCGAAGAAACTTTTCCCTGTTGCCGCACACTTCCACTTACATATTGAAGATATTGAGGAAGCTTACGTGCTTAATCCGCTGTTGAAATTTGATGAGTGGTTTTTGTCGAAATTTGAAGCAATGCAGAGCGGAAATATTCAGTCATACATAAAATACGGAATGGTATTTTTATTGGTAGTTATTATAGCAAGTTTGTTTATAGGATAGTGAAAAATGATAATGACAATAGTAAATTTAATAATTCTTTTATTTGTCCCGTTTCTAATGCTGGGACTTATAAAAAAGACAAAATCATTTTGGGCAGGAAGAAAAGGTCCGTCTATATTTCAGCCGTTGTATGATTTTATCAGATTGATTAAGAAAGATTTTGTTATAAGTAAAACAACATCTGTAGTGTTTAATATTGCACCTGTATTTGCGATTTCAACAGTGCTGTTTGCGGCAATGTTTGTACCGCTTGCAACGGGTAGTGCAATTATTAGTATTCCTGTCGGAGTGATTGTTTTTTCTTATACTTTAGGGTTGGGCAAATTCATGTCAATTGTTGCCGCAATGGATACGGGAAGCAGTTTTGAAGGAATGGGTGCATCTCGAGAAGCGTGTTTCACATCAATAGTTGAACCTGCGTTTTTTATTCTAATTGCGTCAGTTATGCTTTTGACAGGAAATTATACTTTTGACAGTTTATCTCATATAATTTCAAATGCGGGCAGTTATGGAATTTTGATAACCATATTTGCTGTTGTTGTTTTGTTCATAATGATTTTGACAGAGGGTTCAAGAGTGCCGGTTGATGACCCTGCGACACATTTGGAATTAACAATGATTCACGAGGTTATGATTTTAGATAACTCGGGAAGTGATTTAGCGATATATTCCTGGGCAAACGGGATTAAGATGCTATTAATATCTTCATTGATTGCGTGTATGGTAATTCCGCATCATTTGCCGGTATTAATGCATGTTTTATGCTATTTGTCAGTTTTGGGAATTGTCTCAATCGCTATTGGTACGGTAGAATCCGGCATGGCAAGAATAAGAATGTCACACGTTTTTGAATTTATATTTGTTATGAGTTCATTGGCTCTTGTTGTTCTTTCTCTTGTTATGGCAAGGATGTTTGGAGGTTAGTACAGATATGGCAACAGGTTTTATAATTCTATTCGGATTAACAATGTTATATTTGGCGGCAACAAGCAGAATTATTGCACATATTAGAATTCTTATTGTTCAAGGTGTGTTGTTATTTTTGATATGCTGCTGCGGGGCTGAACATAGCAATTTGTTAAACTTTGCATTTTTAGCGATAGAAACAATTGTAGTGAAATCAATTGTTATTCCTTGGTTTTTGTATAAGGTTTTAAAACAAACACACTCAAACCGAGATGTGGCTGCGAATATTCCGCACTTTTATTGCCTTGTAATCTCAAGTATTGTCTTACTTGCGGGATTTTTGGTATCAAATTACTTTGTTTCTTCGGTTAAGATGATTGCTCCGATTTATTTTGGAGTTTCGGCGGCAACAATTATTATAAGTTTATGGCTGATTACAATTAAACATAAAATCATTTCCAATGTAATCGAATTTATTACAATGGAAAACGGGATATTTCTTTTGTCGCTTTCTGTTGCAAAAGAAATGCCAATGCTTGTAAATATGGGTGTTTTGCTCGATGTGTTCATTGCGGTTTATATCTTAGGATTGTTCGTCAATGAAATTAACAAAGAGTTTAAAGACCTTGAAGTTTCTCATTTATCAGATTTAAAGGACTATGAATATAATGATTAATACGATTTTAATTTTCCCGATAATAGCGTGTATTTTGGTATTGCTAATTAAAAATAAGACATTTAACACTTGGATGGTGAATTTATATGCAGTTGTTCACATTGTTGCAAGTTCATTGCTTGTCTTTGGTAAAAATACTGAATTAAGTATTCCATATTTTGCCCTTGACCATACTAACGCAATATTTTTGCTGGTGTTGTCATTTGTATATTTGATGGTTGCTATATACAACACAGGATACGTGAAAAATATCGACGTTCCCGCTAGAAGAATAAGTCATTATTCATTTATGATTATGATATTTGTACTTTCTATGACTGGAACACTTTTGAGTACGGATTTAGGTGTTTCTTGGGTTTTGATTGAAGCAACTACGTTATCAAGTGCATATTTGATTTACTTTAATAAAACAAAACACGCAATTGAAGCGGCTTGGAAATACGTTTTCATTTGTTCAATCGGTATTGCGATGGCATTTGTCGGTATAATACTGTTGAACGTATCATCTGGTGATGTCAATTCATTGAACTTTGCTCAGTTGTATCAACATGCGGCAAGTTTTGACCTTCCGTTTTTGAAGTTAGCGTTTATATTTATGCTGTTTGGATTTGGTGCAAAAATGGGCTTGGCTCCTGTTCATTTCTGGCTGCCTGATGCTCACTCGGAAGCCCCGTCACCAATTTCAGCATTGTTATCTGCGACATTACTGAACTCTGCTTTTCTTGTTATTGTCAGAGTTTTTAAGATTATGGAAGTTGCAGGCTGTACAAATTATGCCAGAATAATCCTGATGCTTATGGGATTTCTTTCATTGTTTGTGGCAACAGTTTTTGTATATCATATTAAAAATTACAAAAGAATGCTTGCGTACTCATCAATTGAAAATATGGGTATTCTTGCGATAGGTATTGCACTTGGCGGTGTTGCTTATTATGCTGTGGTTCTTCACTTAATCGGACATTCACTGGCAAAAGCCTCATTTTTCCTGACTTCAGGTAACGTTCTTGAATTGTTTAATTCAAAAAGAGTTAAATCTGTAAGCGGTTTGGTTACTGCAGACGGCAAAACGGGCTGGATGTGGGTTGCTTCATTCTTGGCAATTTGTGCATTCCCGACATCTTTGCTGTTCTTGAGCGAATTTTTAATGATTAAAACAATGCTTACAGAAAAGCATTATGTTTTATGTGCAATTTTTGCTCTGCTGCTGACTATAATTCTTTTCGGAATCGGAAGAGTTGTTATTAAGATGGCGTTTGGCGAATTGAGTGAAGACAAAGCAAAACTTATAGAAACTAATAAAAATAGAGTTTCCTACTGGATGTATATTTCGCAGTTTGTGATGTTAATACTTGTATTTGTACTGGGTATTTATATTCCGAATTGTCTAAACGAAGTTATAAAGATGACAGCAGGTGCATTTTAGGATAAGGACACAATTATTATGGCTAAATGGATAAAAGTAAAGAATAATACAAAAATAAATTTATCGGATATTCCGGGGATGAGAATTGATGAATTGCGTGAGCAAATTATTGAACTGGGTAAACGTCCTATAGGATTTTTCGGAAAAGATTGGGGCTTCGGGTATGTAAGATTATTTGTTGTTCTTGCTGATGATGCAAACTGTGATTTGTATATATCATCTGCTATTTTTGCTCCGAATGACAAATCTTATGAATCTATAACTCAATACGTTCCTTCGTTTCATATATTTGAAAGAGAATTTTATGAGCAGTTTGGGATTGAACCGCTTCACCATCCTTGGTTAAAGCCTGTAAGACAAAATCAGGATAAATATCCGTTCTTTGAAATGGAGGGCGAAGAAGTCCATCAGGTTGCAGTTGGACCTATTCACGCAGGTGTTATTGAACCGGGACATTTCAGATTTATGTGTAACGGCGAAACCGTTTACCATTTGGAAATTATGCTTGGCTACCAGCACCGCGGTGTTGAAGATATGATGATGAAAAATCCGTCTAATCAACTGGCTGAATCAATAAACGGTGATAGTGCAATCGCTTATAGTATTGCGTATTCTCAGGCAATTGAAACCTTAAAAGGATTTGAAATTTCCAATAAGGCACAATTGATAAGAAAAGCCGCATTAGAAATGGAAAGAATGGCTATTCAAATAGGTGATATGGGTGCAATAGCAGGTGATATTGCGTATTTGATGGGTGCTGCCGTGTTTGGAGCAACAAGAACTCTAGTCATAAACACAATGCTTGAATTTAGCGGAAGCCGTTTCGGCAGAGGGTTGGTAACTGTTGGCGGTGTAAACTACGATTTTAAAGAAGAAACCATACAAAAAGCGTTGGAAACTTTTGATAAAGTCGGCAAAGACGTTGATAGAATGGCAAAAACAATGCTTAAAAATTCTACGGTAATGTCAAGACTTGAAAAAACAGGTACAGTGAGTATGGAAAAGGCTCGTGATATCGGGCTTGTCGGTATGGCTGCTAAGGCTTCTGGGGTTGAA
The DNA here is from genome assembly GCA_945833895.1 of uncultured bacterium. GTDB lineage: Bacteria > Cyanobacteriota > Vampirovibrionia > Gastranaerophilales > Gastranaerophilaceae > Zag111. The sequence continues at coordinate 5,633 of CAMAGQ010000020.1, read as the reverse complement.
CTTGATACAAGGTTTGATTTCCCTGACAAATGGATGAGCGAACTCGGGATTACTCGTAAACCGTTCAAAGGTTCAGGTGACGTTAATTCAAGGTTTAAGCTGAGATACAAAGAAGTTAAAGAATCTTTGTCTATGATTAAAAAGATATTTAATAAATTGAAAGATTATAAAGACGAGCCGATTATTGTTGACGGCGTTAATAACAATTATGCCTCAGATGCTATGGTGGTGTCACTCTCAGAAGGCTGGAGGGGCGAAATTGTTCATATCGTAATGACAGATATTAACCGCAAAATTTCACGATACAAAATAAAAGATCCGTCATTCAATAACTGGTACGGTTTGGCTTTGGCTGTTAGAAATAACGGGGTTTCAGACTTCCCGCTATGTAATAAAAGTTTCAATTTATCATACTCAGGAAATGATTTATAAGGAATAATAATTATGTTAGATACTTTAAAAGCAAGAATTTATCAGGGAAAACAATATATTAAAGATATAGAAAACGCTCCTATGCGGGAACAATTCAGAGGCTTTCCGAAACTTCAGGCAGGAATTGACACTTCAAGTTGTGAAGGTGTTTGCCCGACAGGTGCATTAAACCTAAACCCGTTGTCAATCGATATGGGCAAATGTACGTTTTGCGGTGCTTGTGAAAGAGCCTGCGAAGCGATTAAGTTGACAAACGGCTACAAGTTAACCTCTTCTGATAGAGAAAAACTTATTGTAACTCATGATACAAAATACGAAGATTACGTTAATTCAGCGGTCGAAGTAAAAAAAGAAATCGTTAAGATGTTTGGTAAATCGTTGAAACTTCGTCAAGTATCGGCGGGCGGTTGTAACGGATGCGAAATGGAATTGAATGCATGCTCTAACGTTAATTTTGATATGGGCAGATTTGGAATAGATTTTGTCGCATCCCCTCGTCACGCTGACGGTATCGTGATTACAGGCCCGATTACCGAGAATATGGCTTATGCTCTGGAAGATTGCTACAAATCAGTTCCTGAACCTAAACTTGTAATTCTTTGCGGTGCTTGTGCAATTTCAGGCGGTGTTTTCCAAGAATGTACAAAGATTAACAGAGAATTTTTAGAAAAATATCCTGTTGACTTGTATATTCCGGGATGTCCTGTTCATCCGCTGACTTTTATCAATGGTGTATTGTCTTACATAAAAAATAAAAAATAATTTTGTTTGAAAATTTTTATGTTTATTATACGATACGTTTATGATTAGTGTTTATTTTACGGGTCAACCGAATAACTATGCAAGAATAAACGAAAAGGTTTCCGCGGATATCATCTGGATTTATACCCAAAACTGCTTCCTTGGGCTTACAATTTTGTTGCTAAATTAAAACATTAACTATTGATTTAAAAATTCAGGAAGTATTTCAAAAGCATCTCCGACAATTCCGGTATCTGCAATATCAAAAATTTGAGCGTTTTTGTCGTTATTTATTGCAATAATGTGCTTGGAATCCGTCATGCCGATTGTGTGCTGAATTGCACCTGAAATACCGCATGCTATGTAAAGTTTCGGGCTTACGGTTTTGCCTGTTTGTCCAACTTGAATACTTGAGGGTGCTAAACCCATTTCGACAGCCCCTCTTGATGCGGCAACAGTTCCACCGATTTTATTCGCAAATTTTTTGAGCATGTCAAAACCTTCTTTATTTTTCAGCCCTTTGCCGCCTGCGACTATAATTTCAGCAGAATCAAGTTCATTTATCGTATTCTCAATGGTCTTTTTGAAGTCTAAAAGCGTGTATCTGTCGTTTGCTAAACTAATACCAATCGGGCATTTGATAAATTCCGTTTGAACATACATATCTTCAGGATTAACCTTGAAAACTTTAGGTCTGACGGTTGCCATTTGCGGGTAAGTTTTACACAGAATTGTTGCCATCAATTGCCCGCCAAATGTCGGACGAGTTGCCGCAAGTTTGCCGTTTTCATTGATATCTAAGTCGGTACAATCGGCTGTTAAACCCGTACCAAGAGCACTCGAAATTCTCGGTGCTAAATCTCTTCCTTCATTAGTTGCCCCGACAAGTATAATTTCCGGTTTTACCTGTCTTGCTAAATTTACAATCAATTTTGAATAAAATTCTGTATTGTAATTTTTGAAACTCTCATCTTCAAAATAGTAAACCTTGTTAATTCCTCGATTTTCAAAAGCTTCCTTATAATTGAACACAAAGTTTGGTCTTGTAAATATCACTGCATTTACGTCAACCCCGCCCAATTTTTGAGATAACTCTTTCGCTTTGTCTGCCAACTCAAAAAAGACAGTATGAATATATTCTTCTCTTGTTATTTGTGCATATATAAGAATTCCGGAATTATCCATATCAGGCATTTTCATTTTCTCCTAGAGTTTCTATTTTTTCTTTCAATAACTTGACACTGTCAACAGTATTTAGTTGAAATTTTTGTGCATTATGGTTTGTAATATTTCTGAAAGCCTTGCTGACAAACGTCGGAGAGCCTTTTAACCCGACTTTACCTGCATCGTAGCCTATATCATCAAGCGTACAAACTTTAACTTCTTTTTTTGAAGCGTTCATTATGCCGTTGATTAGTGGTCGTTGCGGTTCAAAGTTTTGTTGTAAAACGCATACAAGTGCCGGCAACTTAATTTTTACTGTTTCAATACCGTCTTCCATCTCTCTGGTAAGCGTTAGAGAGTCGTGGTCTTGAACTTCAACCAAATCTTTAACAAAAGTTACCTGAGGAATATCTAAAAAGTTTGCAATGTTCGGCCCTGTTTGAGCGGTATCTCCGTCAGAGGCAAACTGTCCGCAGATAATGACATCAAAATCAGGTAAATATCTTCTTATCGCACCTGAAATTGTTATTCCTGTCGCATAAGTATCTGCTCCCGAAAACTTTCTATCAGAAATCAAAACGGCATTGTCGCAGCCCAAAGCGAGAACTTTTCTCAACATATCCTCTGCTTGCGGCGGTCCCATTGTAAATACGGTTATTTCTGAATTTTGGATTTGTGATTTCAATTTCAAAGCAAGTTCTGTTGCATAGACATCGCATGGATTGATAACACTTTCAACACCTTCACGTTGCAGGGTATTATTTTCAGTCCACTTAATATCCGTTGTATCAGGAACTTGCTTTATACATAATGCTATTTTCATAATAAATTAACGCTGAGCCTGTTGTTTTGCCTTTTGTTTTTGATTTGCATCCAACAACGCATTATATGCAAGTAGATACATAGAGCATTTTTGTACACTTGGAACAAACCATGCACATTTTTGCTGACTGCATACCATGTCAATGCCGGAACCTATACTGATTAATGGACATACCGGAATATCATTTTTACCCATTTGTTAAATCTCCTATACTTTGTCTGCTTGTTTTAGTAAATTACAATTTTCAGAACGTTTGCGTTCTTGGTCTTTGTAAATTCTTGTTCTGTTGATAACTTCATCAAAATCGATTTTGTGAGCATCAAAATCAGGGCCGTCAACGCATGCGAATTTAGTTTCCCCGCCGACAGTAACTCTGCATGCTCCGCACATGCCTGTACCGTCAACCATAATCGGGTTCATGCTCGCTTCAGTGTAAATGCCTTTATCACGAGTTAATTCAGCAACGGCTCTCATCATAGGCATAGGGCCGACTGCAATAACGTAATCAACTTTTTCTCTGTCAATTATATCTTGTAAAACTGCTGTCCCAAAACCTTTTATACCGTAAGAACCGTCATCGGTTGTCAAATATAATTCGGTAGAGGCTTCTTTCATTTTATCTTCCCAGAAAAGTAAGTCCTTAGTTCTTGCACCTGCAATCATGTAAACTTTGTTGCCAGCTTCTTTTAACGCTTTAGAAATTAAATAACAAGGAGCAGCACCGTAACCGCCTGCTACGCAAACCGCAGTTCCGTATTTTTTGATGTCGGTTGGTTTTCCTAAAGGCCCGACAATATCAACAAGTTCATCGCCGATTTCAAGTTGAGCCAACTTTTTGGTTGAATAACCGACTGCCATGAATACAAGTGTTAATTCACCTTTTTCCTTATCAACATCAGCGATAGTTAGAGGAACTCTTTCGCCTTCTTCTTCGACTCTGAAAATGATGAATTGTCCTGCTTTTGCGTTCCTTACAACATAAGGTGCGTCAATAGTGATTTCATATTGATTTGGACAAATTTCCTTTTTTGATAAAATTTTATATCCCATATTTCTCTCCTTATTTACAACCATATCAAGATTATACAACAAATTACAAATTTATGCCACTGTTTAACATGCACTTTACAATCAGTAAAGTTTATAAATTCAAAAGCGGCTGGAACTTAAATTCCAACCGCTTAGACCTGTTTTAAACTTGATTGAAAGATTATGCAAGTAATGCTTCAAGAGTTTTTGCGTTTGATTCAGCACGTTTCTTGCTTAACAAATATTTTTCAACTGCAAGTTCGATTGATTTATCGTCTAATGATATAACGTTTTTTTCGTCTAAATTTTCAAGATATGCTTTTAATGTAACCATTTCATAATTTTTAGTCATTTTTTATTCCCCCGATGTGTTTTGTCATTTCCCTTACATATATATAAAGTATTTTTGAAATAAAAAATTGCGTATTTTTAGATAAAAAGTATATATTATTTACATTGCTTAACATTTGAGTTTTTCACATTTCCGTCATTCTTCGGGGGTAAATGTATTAGGATATTGGTAAGAACTCCACACCACTGTCATCCTGAGCGAAGCGAAGGATCTTTTTCAAATATCCTGAAAGATTCTTCGGGCATAAAATATCGTTGCCCTCAGAATGACGAATAATTCATCAAACCCTCTCCCGAATTTCTAACTTTCACTTACGTTCAAGTTGAAATTCTGCCCTCTCCCAGAGTGAGAGGGCAAAGTGAGGCAGGGATTCTTCGGACATAAAATGTTGTTATAATTTGACAGATAAATTTATAAGAATGAATATTGGTACAATTTAGGTATTGTTTAGATTTAAGGCACTTCCTTCGATTTAAGAAAAATTATCCTTTTTTCCTTGCTTGAGTGCGAATTTTGGCTAAAACTCGAACAGGGTTAGGATTTCAAGAAGGATATAAAAAGGATAAAAACTTCCGAAAAGTGGGAAGTTTTTGTCGGATTAGTAAATCCGACCTACGTAACTTATCTTGTGATAGAAAGTTTGTTTTTGAGAAAGTTTGTATTATAGTAAAGTAATGAAAAATATAGAAATTACGACTATTTATAATGTACCAGAAGCTGTTAGTGGAATAGGTTTTAAAAGCCATTTAATAGGTTTGTGCTTGTATATATCACTATTTATCTGTGCAATACCGTGTTTAATAATTGACAAAACTTGGTTGCACGATTTTATAAATTCAATCCTAGATTCGGGATTATTTGTTACATTAGCAATGTCTTTTATATTTGTATTATGTCCTATTTACTTTTTTTTAAGATTTTTCATGGAATTATTCAGAACTAAAAAAGCCAAATCTATTTTTTACTCTACTCCTAATATTGAATATATCACATTTAATGATGATAATTTATTTTTTAAAAACACTATAAGCAATAATGATTTTTCAGTAATGAAATCAGCGACCTGTTTGCTTTCAAGCGCTGCAACCAGAG
>CAMAGQ010000019.1 GCA_945833895.1 uncultured bacterium | reverse complement strand
TTTCAAAAGAAGAACAACTATTTGAATTTACTGACAAAGGATTGCAAGAAGTCGGCTCTGTGATTATGGTTTCAAAAAACAAAGCAGTACAAGACGCTGAGTTTAACAACATCGTTCAAATTATTGACGAAAAAGGCGAAGAAGTAAGTTGTACAATGAATAAATTCGTCGAAATATTTGACACAAGCGGATTATCAGGATTTATAATATAGGATAAACATTTATAAATTTTAGCAAAAGTTTCGAAGAGGTAATTAATTTTACCTCTTCTTCGGTATTAATTTTCGTGATAATATGAAATTATGCAAGAATTTAAACATTATACAGTTATGAAACACGAAGCCGTAGATGCCTTAGAATGCAAAAACGGCTTGATATACGTTGACTGTACATTAGGTGGCGGCGGACACAGCGGTTTAATTCTTGAAAGAATTTCGCCTGACGGTAAACTTATCTCTTTTGATATTGATCAAGATGCAATCAATGCCGCATCAGAAAAGTTAAAAGATTACAAAAACCTGACAATCGTAAAAAATTCTTACACAAATATAAAAGAAGTTTTGAAAGAACAGGGCATTGAAAAGATTACAGGCGGTGTGCTGTTTGACCTTGGGGCATCTTATCATCAATTAACAAAGCAGGAAAGAGGATTTTCGTTTTCAAAAGAAGCTCCGCTTGATATGAGATTTAACACGGACTCTGATTTTTCCGCTTACGATGTTGTAAACAATTATTCGGAAGTTGATTTGGTCAAAATTTTCTCAGAGTATGGCGAAGAAAGATTTTCAAAAAGAATTGCACACGCAATTGTTACAAAACGGAAACAAAAAAATATACAAACAACAACGGAATTAGCACAAATTATCACGGATGCAACACCGCACATAAAGACCTCAATTCATCCTGCGACAAGGGTTTTCCAGGCGATAAGAATTGAAGTCAACCAAGAGTTACAAAATGTAAAATCTACATTAAATAATGTATTGGAAATATTAGATGTTGGTGCTATAATTAGTGTAATAAGTTTTCATTCTCTTGAGGACAGAATAGTCAAACAGTTTATGAAATACCATTCCACAAGGTGTCACTGCAGCAAGACAGATATGATTTGCCACTGCCCACCGCCAAAGTTAGAGTTGATAAACAAAAAACCGATAACCGCCTCAGAAGAGGAGTTAAGAGAAAATCCACCATCAAGAAGTGCAAAACTTAGAGTCGCAAGATGTATATATTAATAGAGTTTATGGGCAGGTAGTTTAGGGAATGAATTTGAATTCAGCAAGAGTAAGAATAGATCAAACAACAAGATACACAGATAGAAATTATCACACAGATGTGATTTCAACAGAAAATACCGTTATTGACGGAGGTTTTATTCCTGAAAAACCTCTTACAATGCAAGAGTTGTTTGTCAGAAGAATAAATAAAGCTTTAGGTTTCTGTATTTCGGTTGCAATTTGTGTAACATTTGTAAGTTATTACACAGCAATGAATTGCGAAGCAAAATTGAACAAACTTGATGGAGAAATCGTCAGATTGAATACCGAAAACCAAGATATTCAGGCAGAATTGGACAAATTCCAATCATTTAATAATGTTGACGATAAAGTAGAAGAGTTTAAACTATTAAAAAAAGCAGATAAAGTTATAGAAATTACAGCGTTAAGTGCTGAGCAAAAAGCGGTTGCAAACGCAGAAAAACCTGTTCAAAACAACTTTGATTGGGCAATCGGCTACTAAGTATTCCAATAAGAGTTTTTGGTCTTTAAACTTCAGAAATGTTGATTAGTTCTTTTGGATAAATTCATGATACTAATCAAAGGCTTACGGACATTTCGTTGCTTTGAAATTGTAAAAAAATATCCTTGTGGTTATACCTTTGTTTGAAATTTCCCATACTAAAGTATGAATTTTTTATAAAATGATTAAAGTTTCTTGAAATAATGCCGTATATAATAATAGAAGGCATGCAATAAAGGAAATTTTTATGGATAAAGAAGAGAAAAAAACAGGAGTTTCACTGTTCGGGCAGAATGAGAGCCTTGCAGGTTCAGACCCTATTGAAGAGATGTTCGCACTTAATCTGGGTGATTTCATATCTGAAACTCTTATCTCAGAAGACTTAGCAAAAAAAATAAGTATTACTGCCAATAAGAAAGAACGCTTACAGAACCAACTATTAGAGTTGATTGACATATATTCTTCAAAAAATACGTTATGCGTATTGAACTTTACTCAAGGTGAAGAGCAGGCAATCTATACTTCAATCGGAAAGACAATCGTCGATATGATTGAAGTTGAAAACTGTACAATCTATCTGGTTAAGGACGATAAACTTGTTCCGACAAATTCAACTCCGGAAACCGAAAGAGTTAAAAATATTACCATAGCGGATTTAATCTATAATGACACAATTGAACGAGATAACATATTAAATATTCCTATGCGTGGCGGAGCAGTTCCTGTCGGAATGATAGAGGTTGAAACAAAAGGTGAGTTAGAAGAAGATTTTGTGGAACTTGTTATAAGTATCGCAAACCTTTTGGGTACGACAATCACATTGCAAAACGAAATTGAAAACGTGAACCAATTATTAGCAACCCCTGAAACTACAGAGATTGAGTTAAAACAATCAAGGGCGGAATTAACAGCATTAATCGGCGACTTGTGCGATTTTCAGCAGAACTTTGTGGAAGCACTGGCTAGTGCGGTTGACAGAAAAGGTCAATACACGGTTTCGCATTCAAGAAATACCGCAAAACTTGCAAGAAGTATCTGTAAAAACCTTGGATTAAACGAAAAAACAACCGATTTAATCTACTATGCAGGGTTATTGCAAAATATCGGGAAAATCATACTTCCTGAAAGAATTTTTGCTACAAACGGGAAGTTAACACCTGATGAGTTACAAAAAATTCAAAACCATTCAAATATTGGGGTAAACCTTTTGATGAACATAAACTTTTTATCAGAAGTTGTACCTTACATCACCTACCAAACAGAGCGAGTAGACGGTTCAGGCAAACCTGAAGGACTGAAAGGTCAATCAATCCCGCTTGGTTCAAGAATTATTGCGGTTGCTGATGCTTATTCCGCAATGACATCTGACAGACCTTACAGAAAAGCAATGACTTCAGATAGGGCATTAGAAATTATAACGTCCGAAGTTAATAAAAAATGGGATGCCGATGTGGTCGGAGCATTGACAAAAAGTGTAAATTAACCGATAAACTTTGGTAAAATATCCGATAATTTTTAAAAATATAACAACAGCATGTAAAATTTTATTATGTTGTATAGTTTCCTTTATATTAATTATGTGCTAAAATTATAGTGTAATACAGTTTAAATAAGAGGTTACTATGAAAAAATTACATATATTAGCATTATCGTTGTTATTAATTTCAGGTATTGGAGTAAGCACACACTTTATCAGTTCTCAGACAATGGCAGAACAGACATTTGCATACGCTTACGCTACGACTGCCGCTCAAACTCAGTATATTGATGTAAACCCGCTGTCTGTAGTGAATAATCCTCATCAATACTTGAATAAGAACATTAGAATAAGAGCGAAATTTGATAAATTTTCAACACTTGGACTTGATTACAAGCCGGCTTTAAGACCGCACGAAAAATATATTTCTTTCATGATTCAACGTCCTGATATTACAAACCACAATATCCCGCTATCCGAGTTCAAAATTTTCTTGACAAAAGAACTCGCTGAGAAAAATATTGATTTAGATGCAGGTGATGAAGTTTTGTTTAGCGGAAGAGTTTTTTCAACCGCACTGGGCGACCCTTGGATGGATGTTGATAAATTTGAGGTCGTAAACAAAGTAAAAAAAGCAACTCAAAAATAGGTAATATCAAAATACAATCATTAGAGGTATGAAACAGATTATGAGCAATAACGAAACAAAACCCAAGTTTTTGACAATACACGGTCATTTTTATCAACCGCCGCGTGAAAACCCGTGGTTAGAGGCTATTGAACTTCAAGACAGTGCTCTGCCTTTTCACGATTGGAACGAGAGAATTTGCAAGGAGTGCTACAATCCGAACTCCGTATCAAGAATAGTTGATAACAGAAACCGCATCCTTGATATTGTAAACAATTACGAACACATGAGTTTTAATTTCGGACCTACCCTGCTTTCTTGGATGGAAAAATATTCCCCGAGAACCTACGAACGCATTATAAAAGCCGATATTGAAAGTGTTTCCGCCCACAACGGACACGGAAACGCAATGGCTCAAGTTTATAACCACATAATTATGCCTCTGGCAAATTATAGAGATAAAGTTACTCAAGTCAAATGGGGAATTCGAGATTTTGAATGCAGATTTGGCAGAAAACCTGAAGGTATTTGGCTTGCAGAAACAGCAGCAGATGATGAAACACTTAAAGTTCTTGTCGATAACGGAATTAAGTTCACTGTTCTTTCTCCGTATCAGGCTTTGAAAATGAAGAAATCTACGGATAAAGATTGGCAGGATGTAAGCTGGGGTAATATCGACCCTGCAAGGTCTTACAAATACACAATAAAAAGCGACCCGTCAAAATCTATTGACTTATTCTTCTATGACGGTGCAATTTCCCGTTCTGTAGCGTTCGATGAGTTGCTAACAGACGGTAATAAGTTCATCAAAAGGCTTAAAGAAGGGGTTTCCGAGTACAGAGATTACCCGCAACTGATAAACATTGCAACAGATGGCGAAAGTTACGGACACCACACAAAATTTGGTGATATGGCTTTAGCTTACGTTCTAAAAATAAAAGCAGAAGATGAAGGCTTCAAAATAACAAATTACGGTGAATATCTGGATTTATACAGAAGTGATTACGAAGTAGATATCAAGCAACCTTCTTCATGGAGTTGTTTCCACGGAGTCGGCAGATGGAAAGAAGACTGCGGATGCTGCACTGGCGGTCATCCGGGGTGGAATCAAAAATGGAGAAAACCTCTGCGAGAAGCCTTTGACTATCTTAGAGATTGTCTTGCAGAAGTTTTTGAAAAACACGGTAAAAAATATTATAACAAAGACGTTTGGGAAGTCCGAAACAAGTATATAGAAGTAATTCTCGACCGTTCTTATTCCAATATTAAAAAATTCCAAAAAGAACATTTCAAACCAGATTTATCTGAACAGGACAAAGTTCGTGCGATGGAACTTTTGGAAATTCAACGTCAGGCACTGTTGATGTACACAAGTTGCGGATGGTTTTTCTCTGAAATTTCCGGGATTGAACCTGTTCAAATAATGAAATACGCAGCAAGGGCAATGCAATTGGCCGCAAACTTCAGCAATGAAGACTACGAAAGCAAATTCCTTGAAATTCTTGCTCAGGCAAAAAGCAACATTCCTGAATTTGGAACGGGTAAAAATATCTATGAAAATTTCGTAAAACCTTCAATAGTAACACTTAAACAGATTGCCTGCCTGTGGGCAATATCTTCGCTGTATCAGGAATTTGAAGAGGAAGAAGACGTATATTGCTACACAGTAAAACAACTTGATTACCAGAGAGTACAAAAGGGTAACGCAAACCTGATTACGGGTAATATTGAAATATATTCAAAAATCACTCTCCAAAAATCAAATATGGTATTTGCCCTGATGCAATATACCGGCGGAGATTTCCACTGTGCGATAAAAGAATTTTCAACAAATGAAGATTATCTTGAGTTGAAAAACACATTAAATAAAATATTCATGCTTAATCCGCTGACCGAAATTATCAGAACACTGGATGAAAAATTCGGCAAAGAATATTTTACACTCAAAGATATTTTCATCGAAGAAAGAAAGAAAATTTTGCAAATTTTATTGAAAGGTCAAATGGAGAAATTCTCAAATGCGTATAAAGACATTTACGATCAGGGAAAAGCCTCAATATACCACATGCAAAATTTAGGTCTTGAAATACCTAACGAGTTCAAAATCTCGGCGGGTTACGCTCTGAGTAAGAGTTATAACGAGTTATTGGCACATACGGACGGCTTTGTAGAAAAATCTGTTATTCAACAAATAAAAGATATTAACTATGAAGCGAAAAAAATCGATATCCGTATAGACAAAACAGCCTCTAACCTGTCCTATACAAGGAAAATAACGAATAACTTGAGCCGATTAACCAAGAGTTTTGAATACCAACAGGCAGAAGCAATCATTGATTTGTTTGACTTGATAGATCAACTTGAACTTCAAATCGATATTTCTGAGGCTCAAAATATTTACTACGGAAAAATTTACCACAGAATTGGCTATCTTATGGACAACGACAACCAGATGCCGAAGGACAAGGATATTCAGTTCATTGATGCCTTGCTGACTATTGGTACTAAGTTGAATATTAACGTCGATTTTTACAAGTTGAAAATTGATAACATAAAGATGAAGCAAAACCAATAATAATTTGTAACAAATTATTACAAAAAAGCAAATTTTCGCATGATTAATACTTTATATAAATAGGTAGAACTAGGGAAATTTGTATTATGCAGGTCACGCCAAATCAAAACATACAAAAAACAACGAACACACCGCAGAATAACAATGCAGGCACAGTGAACCAGTCGCAGCCGCAACAGGCTCCTTGTACAAATCCGGCAGGATATGTACCGCCGCAAGTTCCTTATTATCCGCCGTGTTATTGTGCCGCTTTGCAAGGACAAAATCCGCAACCAAATCAAGGACAGCCGCAAAATGTTCAAGTACCTGCAACAGCAGCAGGGGTGAATATTCAAATATTTAACCCGTCTGTCGGAACTCCGGGAGCTCCGGCACCAACTTATAATGTAAACGCACCGTGTTACCCGTCAGGTTACTATACAAACTCTCTCGGACAAGACGGAAAAATGCACCCGAACTCTTCAATTGACGGTGGCAACGGAGGAAACGGAGGCAATGGCGGAAACGGAGTTGACAACGTAAACAACAACACAACAAATAATACTCAAAACAATAAGAAAACAGAAAAACGCAAAATTGTAGAACTGAATGACGACTATATCAGAATGCTTGAAGGGTATTTGAACAGTCAGGATGAAAACGTAAGATTAAATGCCGCAAAAGATGTCTACGACAGACTTGAAGAAGATGATTCAAGACACGACGACAAGGCATTAACCGCACTCGTAAACAAAATGCTTCAAGACCCGTCAGATGCAGTAAGATTATTTGCCCTGACAGCACTTGAAGGCAGATTGGTTGACGGTGATGATTACAGTGTTAACGTATTGAAAAATATGCAGCAAAGTGACAGCGGTTACGGACAAGATGCGATAAAAGCAAACAAAATCTTGTTACGAATGGCAAGCAGACAAGTTGAAAAAGAATTTGAAGCAAAAGAAAAACCTCAAACCGAAAAGAAAGAGGAAGACAAAACTTCAAGAAAGTCATAAAATATAAATAGGTAGTGTGATGGTAGCAATAAAAAATATAGCAGGAAATATCGGTAAAAATTGGACATCCTACGCCGCAAAAGGTATAGGCTTGGCAGCCATTGGGCTTGTCGGGTACGATGCCCATACTATCGGAAAAATGCAAAGCGACATGTATGCAACAGAAAGAGATGTTGATGCTGCCGCATATTATCTTAATAACACACTTTATAATCCGAGCATGAGTTCTGTCACCCAAAAGGTGAAAGACGGAGCATACGGAATGGAAATAACTCAAACGTGGAGAAGATTTTTCAATCTCGGAATCGGCTACATCAAAGGCTTTACTTCAATGCTTACAAGTCATGTTGTTCCGTTTGGACTGGGTTTAGGAGCATTCCTGACAAAAGGTCTGCCATCAAAAATCTGTGCGGGCGGTCTTTTGTTGTACGGACTTGGTAAAGGTATTGTGAACTTCTTCGGTATCGGCGTTCCACGAGGTCCGCTTGAATAAAAGAATAAGTTAAAGTATTATAGGCTCATGCGTGGTTATACACAGGAAAAACTTGCGGAAAAATTAGGCATAGATGCCCACTACATCAGTGATGTAGAATGCGGATTACGTAACATTACATTCAAAACATTGTCAAAACTAACCACGGCACTGGAAATTGAGCCGTTTAAATTGTTTGTTTTTGACTAATACGCTATTAGAGTGCAAAATTAATCCTTGCCTGAAATTTGGTTGTTTTTTAAATATTTTTCATACAAATCAGGGCGTTTTGCTTTTGTTCGTTCAATCTGTTGTTCTAATCTAAATTTATTTATTTCTTTATGATTACCGTTTAAAAGCACTTCAGGGACGGCAAAACCTCTGAAATCCCGCGGTTTTGTATAATGCGGGTACTCCAGCAGCCCGTTTGAAAAACTGTCTTCTTCTGCCGATTCAATCTTACCCAAAGTTCCCTCTAACTTACGGCTAACCGCATCAATCAGACACAAAGCAGGAAGTTCTCCGCCCGTTAAAACAAAATCACCTATAGAAATTTCTTTTGGTTTAATTATTTCTCTAATCCGCTCGTCAAAACCCTCGTAATGACCGCACAGCATAACAATTTGGTTGTATTTTGACAAATCCAGAACAAGATTTTCCGATAAAGGTTCACCCTGCGGTGAAAGCATTACCGTAATTGAATTATCTGACTTCTCGACAGCATCGTAAGCATCAACGTAAGGTTGAGCCATCAACACCATTCCCGCACCGCCGCCATAAGGGGTATCGTCGACTTTTTTGTGTTTATCAAGCGTGTAATCTCGCGGATTTACCGTATTTACGCTGAACACATCACTGTCTTTTGCACGTTTCATTATGCTCACACTGCAATAATGTTCGATAATTTCAGGAAAAAGCGTAAGTACGTCAAACCTCATTCCAGCAAGCCTTCCATATTATTTATCATAATTTTTTTGTTTTTAAGGTCGACCTCAGGCACTATTGCTTTCACAAACGGAACTAAACAAATTTTCTTAGAATTTGTCTTAACCGAAATCAAGTCGCTTGCACCGTTATTTGAAACACCGATTACGAACCCAAGTTTTTCGCCGTTTTCAGCATCAAAAACACTTAACCCGACAAGTTCATCAATAAGAAACTCATCTTCTTCAAGGCTTTCACGAATAACAGAGTCTTCCACGAACAACAATTCGCCTTTCAACGGCAAGAGTTCGTTTATTGAATTTATTCCTTCAAATTTCGCAATCAGAATATTTTTATTCTGTCTTAGAGATTCAATATTCAGAGGAGTGTATTCGCCGCCTTTTTTCAGGTAAACCGTATCTAATGACAACACAAAATCCTGCTGAGTTTTAGAACACCCAACCTTTGCCTCGCCTTTTATGCCATGAAAGTTCAGAATTTTTCCGACCGAAACAAATTTAGTCATAACTATTCTTCCACTGGAGTTTCAGACTTAGGTTTTCTTCCTCTTTTTTTCTTTGGTGCTTCTTCACCGACTTCGGCAGTTTCGGCAACAGCCTCTTCTTTTCTTGCTTGAGCCTGTTTTTTGAATTCCTCAGGAGCGTCTTCTCTTTCCTGATTCCATCTTTCCATGCCCATTTGAGCACGAACCAAGCCGATACCTACGTGAACACGCCATTCATCCATTTTCAACTGAGCTGCAATAATCTTGTGACAGCCGATAGGCGGAACCGGTAACAACGGTTCATAAAGCATTTTAATCGCATTCAACTGATCAGGCGTAATTGCCAATTTACGTTTAGGGAACGGCAATTTCGGAAGCATCATCTTTTGTCTTACAAGGTTGATACCGAAAAATACCTTTCTTGGTTCAAGACCGATTTTTTCACCGATAACTTCATGAGCATCAGGGTTTGGAAGCGGTAACATCAACTTATACAACAATTCAATTTGTTCAAGTTGTTCTCTGCTTACTAACAACTGCTTAGGAGCGGAATTTCTGTTATTAGGTCTTCTGTTATTGTTAAACCTGTTGTTTTGAGGTCTTCTCTGTTGGAAACCTCCCGCTCTGTTATTGTTGTAACCGCCTTGACGATTGTTGTTATAATTATTTCTTTGATAACCGCCCTGACGGTTGTTATCACGGTTGTAACCGCCTTGATTATTATATCTGTTATTGTTGTAACCGCCGCGATTGTAGCCGCCTTGCCTATCGTTGTTGCGATTATCTCGATTATAACCGCCCTGATTGTTGTATTGTCTTTGCGGACGGTTGTAATTTTGGCGATTATCATGCCCGCCGCTTGAATAACTGCTATAGAACTGCGGATTATTTTCCGTTGAATAACTGCGAACCTGCGGTTCTGAAGATGCAGGAGTTTCCGCTCCCGAGTCAGCCTGTGGAGCAGGACTGTTAATCATCATCTTTTTATCCGGATACAAACATTCTGGACATATAACCCTTTTAGGATTCTTTGTTTCAAATTCTCGACCGCACTTAATGCACTTGTTTACATACATAATAAAAGCCTCTTAATTAAAAATAAAAAATAATACATCCAATAAAATTAAATCTAAGGTAACATCCTCTCAATATAAATCGATTTCAAATAAAAATATAACTTTATACTGGTATTATAACACATAGTTTTAAAATTTGCAATAGCTTTAAAAAGATAAAATCAACAACTACTTTTCAACCATGAATGTAACAGGTCCGTCATTAATGAGTTCAACCTCCATCATAGCCCCGAATTTACCCGTTTTGCAAGGTACATTTGAGGATTTAATTTGTGTTACGAAATATTCATAAAGTTCATTTGCAATCTCGGGCGGTGCCGATTTATCAAAACTCGGACAAGTACCTTTTTTACAATCTCCGCAAAGCGTAAACTGAGAAACTACAAGCATTTCGCCCCCAACGTCAAGCAAAGACCTGTTCATTTTCTCGTTTTCGTCTTCAAAAATCCGAAGTTTTAATAATTTTTGGGCAAGAAGTTCGGCGTTTTGCTTCTCGTCGCCTTTTACAACACCTAAAAATACAAGCAAACCGTTACCGATACTTGAATACAAACCTCCGTCAATTGTGACGGATGCCTTTTTTACCCTTTGAATAAGTGCCTTCATTATTTCCCCGCAAGCAATTCATCTCTTGTAATCTTACGTCCGCAAGATTTATCCTCATCGCAAAAACCAAGACGTTCGCATTTTGGTACAAGATAATCTTTCAGCCAAGGTTCTTCGGCAACAAGAGCATCACACATGCCTTTTACAAGCATTCTGATTTCATACTGGGCACGAGTACACAATCTCAAATTTGCAAGGTGAATAAGTTCTCTCAAATTCAAACTTGCGACAAGCGAACTTGCAGCAGCGTTTGGCATAACAAAACGAGCATCCTCGGCAGGAATTCCTGCCTCTACAAATTCCTGATACTGGTCTGATATCAGCCCCATAAATTTAACAAATTTTTCTTTCAATTCCGGATTTTTATCGATTGTCGGCGGGATTATATAGTCAAATTGACCTTTTTCTTTAACATAACGTTGAGATTTTTGAGAAAAAGACATGTGACGATGTCTGACAAGTTGATGAGTACAGGCTCTTGACACATTTGAAATCGCAAAACTTACCTGAATATGTTCAATCGTCGAATAATGCCCCGAACCGATTACCCGCTTAATCAATTTAAGCATCTTTTCTTCATCATCTGCACCCTCATATATATTTATAGGGTAATCCGCACTGTAACACGTTCTGCAAGCCGTATAAATCGTTTTCAACATATTATCAGGCTTAGATATCAAATTTACTACAGGTTTATTATTTCCTTCCACAACAACTCCTCCGTTTCTCTTTACAAATAATATCCGAAATAAAGGATTTAGTCAAAATTGTATAAACCTGCAACATAAATTTTTAATTATGAAATCTTTTCAAGAAATTCAGGATAAGAAATTCTTTGGTCACATAATGCTTTGAAATGTTCAAGATATGAACTGTTTTCACGACATGAACTTTTCTCATTGGATGCATAAGTCATAAGTTCTTTTCGTTTCAACATATCAATATAATCTCTGTGCATAGAATATTCAAATTTGTAACTGCTATTATCATATTTAGCAATTCTGTCAAATTCGTTCATATATAGTGCACAACCTTTAAGATTTACTTTTACCATTTCTTTCAAGGTAATTTCCGGATTATTTTTGCGGGCTTCAAGCATAAATTTCAAGGCTTTATAATAACCAAAATCACCTTTTTTAGCACGATTGACAACTTTTGCAAACAAAACTGCTTCATCTGTGCCAAATCCTTCCGCATCTTTTGCCAATACTCTGCACAGAGAAAGTAAATTTCCTGAGGCAGTTTGAGTTAATGTGTCAGAATCTACGCAGGCTGTGATTGATTTTTCCAACATTTTCATATCCACTGACGGCAAATTCTTCACGTCACGAATAAACTCACCTGTATTTGCGATTTCGGTAAGGCTAACATTACTTTTTGATAAATTCTTGACAACTTCAAAAGCAACACTATTGCCCGGAACTTCTTCTTGTAATTCGCGGGTTAAAAGTTCCTCAATACGTGTTTTTTGATAAAGTTTCGCAGGATTATCGTCACAAATCAAATTTTTAGAAACAGATTCAACTTCTTTTTTTATATTGACGACTTTACCCGCATTTTCAAGAACATAATCAATTGTCCTGTTTTCATTTGCAAGCATATCCTTAACAACACGATAGTACATTTTATCAATAAAACCATCGTTTCTTACCAGACTAAGGATTTCGGATTCTTTGCTTCCCCAAGGAGTTTCAGGCGGGCAGTATATCATAGGGAATATACTGTTTGGCTCAATTAAATCAGGCAACCCGTGAGCAGTTCTGTGTCTTAATAGCCCTGCTATTTCTGCCAATCTTATATCTACGGTTTTTACAAATCCATGCTCATCGAAAGACTTACATTCATTAAGCACCTGTTGTGCAATTTTTTGGTCTGCAAAATATTTTTTTGCAAAAGTATCAAAATATACGGCGAATGTTTTGTCAAAATATTCTTGTCCCGTACTATCTTTAACAACAGCAAGATTTCTTTTTCCCGGATGTCTTATCAAAAATTTAAGCAAATTATCATCAGGAGTTGAAGGATTTATCTCGTTACCGTGCAGGACAGATTTTTCCAACATCCTTATCAAGTCATTGGTCGCAACTCCATTTTCCCAAGCGTGGTGTGCAACAGAAGCAAGTTTAGAGATTTTATCTTCACCTAATTTCATTCTTGGGTCAAATGATGTTGGCACAAGGTATTCTTTGAACTCCATCAATTTAAGTTTTGATTTAGAATCAAAACTTAATTCTGTTTGAGGATAATATATGTTTGAGACCCTTTCACGAATTCCAAGATGTGTTCTTATAAGGTTCTCAGCCAAAGGAATATCATCTATACTGTAACGGTGATAAATAAACCCGTTGTCGGCATAATCTTCACTCTGACGAAGTTCTTCTATTCTCATAAAAGTTGGAGTTTCAGGCGGTTCTTGTTCAAACGACATTCTTTCAAAGCAGTCCTCGTACGGCGTAGAACAGATATTTTTCGGGCTTCTTAAAGAACCTTCCGTAATAATTTCACCGTCAAGATTTCGTAACGGTTTCAAATTTTTCGCAGTTTCCGGTGTTATAATTGCACGCTTTGTTTGGACTAACAGGCTTTTGTTTACAGTATTTAAAAAAGCCTTTATATACGGGGAATGTAAATAACTCATTACACAAATACCTTTCTGACAATTTTCTGTTATTACAAAACCGCTGAAGAAAATTTATTGCTTAAAGTGGTGCAAAATTTACAATTTTTTACACAATCTAAAAAGAATTAACAAAATATTCCTTTTCGTTCTCAATGACAAGTGCGGTCAACGGAGCAGATTTGAACTTTCCACAGCCTGTATCTATACAAATTTTATCTTCCCAAACCTGCGGCTCGTCAAACTCTGTATGTCCGAAAATTATTTTGTACTCAAGGTTGTGTTTATGTTCAAAAAAGGCATGCCTTATATACACCAAATCAACTTCATCCTGCTCCTCAAGCGGTACACCAATCCGAACACCTGCATGTACAAACAGATATTTTCCGATAATATGATAAAACTTCAAATTCTTGAAAAAATCGCCGTGAATTTTCATAATATTATCAAAAGAGCCGTAACTTTCAACCGTGCTGTCGCCTCCGTAATTCCAGAACAAATAATTGTAATAATCATTAGAATTTGCGTGTAGCATTGCGTATTCGTGCGAACCAATCAGGTAAACACAATTGCAATAATTTTGCATATCAATAATTTTATCAACGACTTCTTTTGACTTCTTCCCCCTGTCTATATAATCACCGCAGAACACAATAGTATCCTCTTTTTGCGGGGAAATTTTATCTAACACTGCGGATAATTTATCAAATTCTCCATGTATATCGGAAATCGCAATTATTCTGCCCATAATTAAAATTTAGTATAAAGTTAAAAATGTTTCAAGTTCTTGCTATAAAACGCAATAAGCGTGCATTTTCTCTTACTTCATTAAAATTGTCCGAGTTTTAATATTGCCTGATTAGTCTGGTAATAAGTTTATACTAATTGACACTTTTCTTCTTAATATTAATTCAGGGAGGAAATCTCATGTCTGAAAATAAGTTACTCTACAAAAAAATGTCTATAGAGGAACTTGTTGTTTTATCTCAAAAAGACGACTTTAAAGCACTTGGTGAATTGATTAAAAAAATCCAAAAAGAAGTCTATGCAACTCTTGCATACTTTGCGAAAAACGACGAAAATGTCTACGATTTAACGCAAGAAGTGTTGTTGAAAGTTGCTAAAAATATTTATTCATTGAAACGCCCAAAGTGTTTTAAAAGTTGGCTTAACCAGATTATTACAAATACTTATTATGACAGTTTGAGGGAACATAAAAATACGCCAGAACTAATTTATCTTGACTGTAACAGTGAAAATTCACCGGATTTTTCGTTAAAAATTGAAATCTCTGATGACAAAGGTAAACCCATTGAAAAATGTATTACAACAGAGTGCGAAAACATGATTAAAACCGCAATCAGACAGTTGCCCGAACCGTTCAAAATTGCGATTATTCTGAGAGAATTTCAAGGTTTAAGTTATGACGAAATCGCAAAAACAACAAACACAAGTGTCGGCACGGTAAAATCAAGAATTGCACGTGCCAGAATTAAATTACAAGAAGTCTTAAAAAATTATATATAAGGAGCAAAAAAAATGAACAAGGAACTTACCTGCAATCAGGTTTCTGCATTAATAAGTTTTTATATAAAAGGAAAATTAAATCCTAAATTAAAAGAGTACGTTGATTTGCACTTGGAAAAATGTCCCGCTTGCAGAAAAAAAATAGATGATTTGAATAAAATTCTTAACAAGTTCAACAATAACACCACAGAACCAGAGCAGCCTCAAGAAGAGGAAACTTTGAGTTATGAATTTAGAAATCGTCTTTCTGCGTATGTTGATAACGAGTTAGAATCACATGAAAATATAATAATGAAAAAAATGACAATATCTAACCCTACAGCAAGAAAAGAACTTGAATCAATGTACAAATTCCAAAAAGCAATGGGAAGTGCTTATAACAAGACAAAAAATGATTTCAAATACGATTACTCTAAAGATATTTTGCACAAGTTGCAAGACGGCAGAGAATATACAACTACATATTTCTATAAACTGATGATACTGTTTACAGTGCTTGTAATGGCAATTGTCGGCGGTTTTTTGTATTTATATTTTTAAAGAAGTTCCGTAAGCTTTTGCCTGAAAAGTCTGCATAGTCGGTTTTGGCAAATATGGTACAGTGTTTTTAGTTTCATTGTCACGTATTTGAACGTTATATTTTTCCATTCTTGCCAGATTTTTCTTCTGTTTGTGAGTTGCTATTTCGTTTCTTATTATCGGAGTAATTATATTACAAGATAAAATTGAGCCGACTGTTGTTCCGATAAAATCAACACCGCTTCTGAAAGATTTGAATTTCTCAAGTGTTTCAGGGTTAAGGTTTCCGTCACGAAGAACATCAAAAGTATGTTTTCCGACATTTTTAATGTTGTTTGCTTGAAGAAATTCTCTGACTGGTTTATTTAGAAGTTTTCCGCAATTAACAAGTTTGTTTGATAACGCTTTAAACGATTGTGTTACAAGGTAAAAAGATGCGATATTAACAGCCGCATCTGCCAACTCTTGCGGAATAAGGTATAACTTTTGCTTCCCTGAAATCTTATCATTTGTTGCAATGGCAACAACTTGAGCGGCAGCAGAAAGCACCCACCCGATTACACCTGTATGAACAAGCATTTTACCGTGGTCTGAACCGTAATACTTGACCATATAATTTTTAAAACTGTTGAAAAGAGAAGACATACTCATTTACGCTTTCTCCTCTCTTTTTGCATCGTTTTTGTGGATATAATCAACGAATTTGTTTGTCAGGTATTTTGTTAACGGAGCATCAATCAAGAAATTTGTAACTAACATCACACCCAGTGCTAATATTGTACCAAGGGCGTTCTTGTATTTCGTTAAGTCTTTTAATATTCCTGATTTAGCGGCATCAGGCGTAAATAAAGTTTTTAATTTACCACCGAAAGTTTTAGGGTTAACAACTTCGTTCGGAAGTTTTGTCATATAATCAATAAGTTTGATACAACCCGCACGAACAAAATAACCCGTAAAAGTTCCCGCAATAATCTTTGCAACAGTACGGGCAACCGAAACTTTTCTTGTTTCCTCGTCAACTTTTTTGTTGCTTGCATCAATAAACGGCTGGGTCATTAATGCACTTGCTCCAAGGATAAGCCTGTTTTCCGGGGATGAGAATTTTGCACCAACTGTATTTATGGCATTTAGCACCTTTTTATTGGCTATTGTCATGTTAGGAATACGGGAAAGTACAGTGCTTGACATTGCACTCGACATTCGTCCTATGAAGTTTATGTTATTTATATTCGACATAATTCCCTACCCAACAGCAACAACGTATATAAAACCGTAAAATTGCTATTTTTTGCTAGTTTGTTCATAAAAATTTACATAAAATTTGAGGTACAAAAGAATTGTACCCCAAACAAACAAAAATAAAACTATTTAAGTAGTATAAAATTACAAAATAGCACCCTTAGGCACTACCGTAACTCCGCCTTCTGATATATGGAAACCGTGTTTCAAATCTTCTTCTCTATCAAAACCAATCCTTGTGTATGGAGGAATGATTACGTTTTTATCAATAATAGTTTTTCTGATTTGTGAATATCTTCCGATTTCAACATTTTCCATCAAAATACTGTCTGTCACACTTGCATAACTGTTAATTCTTACCTTTGGTGACAAAACACAATGAGAAAGACCGCCGCCCGAGATTATACAACCTTCCGAAACCATAGAGTTTGTAGCCATTCCGACCCTGTCGCCTTCTTCCCAAACGAATTTGGCAGGCGGATAATTATAGTTAAAAGTTCTAAGCGGCCACTCTTTTGAATATAGATTTAATTCAGGAGTATGCTCCAGTAAATCCATATTCGCCTGCCAGTACGCATCAATACTTCCGACATCTTTCCAGTAACCTCTTTCACTGTCAGACATTCCGGGGAATGAATTTGTCGCAAAATTATAAACATATATATTTTTACCTTCATTTAACAGCATAGGAATAACGTTTTTGCCGAAATCGTGCTGAGAGTCTTGGTTTTCAAAGTCTTTTTCCAAAGCCGTCAATAAAACTTCTTTATCAAAAATATAATTTCCCATAGATGCAAGGCACATACCGGGATTTCCGGGGATTGATTTTGGCGGAGTTTTCGGTTTTTCAACAAAATTTATCAAACGCCAGTTATCATCAACTTCCATAATCCCAAATTCAGACGCCAACTCAATCGGAATAGGAATTCCCGAAATTGACAAATCCGCCTTTTTCTCTTTATGATAATCTAACATTTGAGAAACTTGCATTTTGTAAATATGGTCGCCACCAAAAATGCAAACATATCTCGGATCTTCGTCCTGAATATGAAAAATATTTTGATAAATTGCATCCGCAGTACCACGATACCAATCGTTACCCGTACGCATTTGAGCAGGTGCAAGGTCTACATACTGATTTAAAAACGGAGATAATGCCCAGCCCCTTGTAATATGCTTATTCAACGAATCTGACTTATATTGAGTCAAAACTTTTATTTTGAAAAATCCTGAATTTATAAAATTATTTATTACAAAATCAATAATTCTATAACGTCCGCCAAACGGAACTGCCGGCTTTGCTCTGTCTTTTGTCAGCGGATATAATCTCTTGCCTTCTCCTCCGGCTAAAATCATAACTAAAGCATCATCTACTGTCATATAAACACCTCTTTCACAATATATAAATTATATAACAAACTTGAATAAAGTGCATTAATTCTAAATAACTATCTTTTCAACAAAGAAGCAAAAAAAAACGACCGG